>JAQXVL010000203.1 GCA_029224905.1 Bacteroidales bacterium | reverse complement strand
GGGCATCTCGGGCGGTACTTATCCTATCGGCGGTCTGAACGTGATTGGCGGCAAACTTATCGCTTCGTGCGCAGCCGCTGCTAACCACAACCTCAAGGTGTATATGTGGAACGACGACTCGTCGGCTCCGACTACGATTCTCGACTCTGAACCCGCCGCTCGCGGCAGTATTATTGCCGGCGACCGTGTATGCGTTTGGGGTGACCTGACGAACGGTAAACTGATGTTCTCCGACGGTGCGAAAATCGTTACTTATGCAGTGACCAACGGCACGGTAGCAACCACGCCGACAATCCTAACGTTAGCATCGTCACTCGGTTCTTACCGCGGACTTGCCGATATCACGCTTATGAGCGACGGCACATACTGGTTGACAGCGAAAGATAAAACTCCGACTCACGTTGCAGCTGATGGCTCTATCATCGAGACTGTCGACGCAACATATGCTAACGGTTTTGCTGTAGGTGCGAAATTCATCGATTTTGGCACGCGCAAGTATCTGGCTGCAATGACCTATCTCAACGTATCGAATACGTCACTTGCCGACGGTGCATTCACCTTCACCGACATCACCGACGGTATCAACGTCAACACGCCGCAAATTTACCCGCAAAATGCCACCACTGGATTTGGCGGTTCGCGCAACATCAATTTTACGCAATCAATCATCAGCGCCGTTGAAGACAACATGTTGAAAGTCTGGGCACTCTCCTCATATCAAGGAGCAGGCTATTGGTACTACAACGGTGAGAAGAAGTCGGCTGTTGAAGCAATCACTGCCAATGCAGCATTGCGCTACAACGGACGTGAAGTAAGCCTTGTAGGCGCCGACGCAGCACGCATCAGCGTATACTCGACCTCCGGCGCAATTGTAGCCGACGTCCGCGGCGAAAACACGCTAAACGTGTCACTCCTTAGCCGTGGCGTCTACATCGTCCGCGCAATCGACCGCGAAGGCAACGCCATAACCGGCAAGATACTTAGGTAAGAGGTAATGGGTAAGAGGTAAGAGTATCCTCTGCGCCTTGCGCCTCCTCAAACCATACAACGAACAAACCACTCGCGCATCTACATCGACGCGCGGGTGGTTTGGCTTTTGTATTTACCTCATCTTACCTTTGCTATCTCCATTTTTTTGTCGTTTGTATTTGCTTATGCGGGCAATTTACAGTAATTTTGTTGTCTAAATACAAGAAAACAAATCAATTATGAAGAAAACGATAATTACGGTTGTTGCATCGTTGGCAACAGTTAGTGCAATGGCAGCAAATCCGCTGTGGATGCGTTATGCGGCGATTTCGCCCAATGGTGAGGAGATTGCTTTTTGTTATAAAGGTGATATTTATAAAGTCGGCGTTGATGGCGGCGAGGCTCGTCGGTTGACAACACAGGACTCATACGAAACGATGCCGGTTTGGTCGCCCGACGGACGTCAGATAGCCTTTGCGAGTGACCGATACGGCAACTTGGATATCTTCGTAATGCCGTCGACGGGCGGACAGGCAAAGCGTTTGACATATTATTCGGGCGCAGAGCGTCCGTGGGCATTTACCGAGGATGGTAAAAACGTAATTTTCTCGGCATCGATTTTCGACCCGGCTGAGAGTGCGTTGGCGCCCGAATCGGTGATGACGGAACTCTATGAAGTGTCGGTCGACGGAGGTCGCTTGCAGCAATTGCTTGCCACGCCCGCCGAAATGGTGTCGCTCAATGGTAAAAAGATGCTTTACCAAGATGTTAAAGGCTTTGAGGACCAATGGCGTAAGCATCACACATCGTCGGTGACGCGCGACATTTGGGAGTATGATTTTGTCAGCGGACGTCATACGAATATAACCGAGCACGCCGGCGAAGACCGCAATCCGGTGTATAGCGCAGACGGAAAGACAATGTATCTTCTGAGCGAGCGCGACGGCGGTTCGATGAACGTCTATTCGATGCCTGTTGCGAAAGGTGGTAAGGTGACTGCCGTGACTTCGTTCAAGACGCATCCGGTGCGTTTCCTCTCGATGAGCAAGTCGGGACGGTTGTGCTACACCTACGACGGTGAAATCTATACACAGACGCCACCGGCAAAGCCTGCAAAAGTTAAGATAAGTATAACCGACGACGATGCCGACCTGCCGACAACAATTGGTATCAGTGGCGGCGTGACGTCGGCTGCACCGTCGGCTGACGGCAAACAGGTTGCTTTTGTTTCGCGCGGCGAGGTGTTTGTCACTTCGGTTGAATATGCCACCACCAAGCGTATAACCACCACAGAAACCGGTGAGGCTGACGTATGTTTTGCACCCGACAATCGCTCGATAGCGTATGCTGCGGAGCGCAACGGCGTATGGGGCATCTATCGTGCAACCATTAAGCGTAGCGACGACCTTAACTTCCCGAATGCAACGCTAATCGACGAAGAGCGTTTGACGCCCGACGACGGCATCGACCGCGAGTCGCCGAAGTTCTCGCCCGACGGCAAAAAACTCGCCTTTATCGAAGGCGAAAATAAGCTGATGGTAATTGATTTGGACAGCCGTAAGATCCAGCAAGTGACCGACGGTTCGCTCTGGTTCGAATTCGGATTCAGTTACAGTTGGTCGCCCGACGGCAAGTGGTTTGCGTTGGAGATTATCGGCAACGGTCACGACCCGTATAGCGACGTGGCAATCGTCAAAGCCGATGGTAGCCAAAAGCCGATAAACATCACGCAAAGCGGCTACTTCAGCTCGAATCCGAAGTGGACGCTCGATGGCAATGCCGTGATGTTTACCACCGACCGCTACGGTATGCGCAGCCATGCTTCGTGGGGTTCGCTCAACGACGTGATGCTCGTGTTTATGAATCAAGATGCTTACGACAAATATCGTCTGAACAAGGAGGACTACGAGCTACTCAAAGAACTTGAGAAAGAGCAAAAGAAGAATGCCTCAAAAGACGAAAATAAAGATAAAGACAAAAAGGATAAGAAGGATAAAAAAGACAAGAAAGATTCCGCAAGCGACGACGAAACTAAAGATATCAACGTCGAAATCGACGGCATCGAAGACCGCATTGTGCGCTTGACCAACAATTCTTCGAGAATTGCGGATGCTATCGTGACAAAGGATGCCGACAAGTTGTACTTCCTGTCGTCGTTCGAAAAAGGCTACGACTTGTGGAAGGTCGACTTGCGCGAACACAAGACAAGCCTTGTCAAGAAACTTGACTCTTCGTGGGCAAAGTTGGAACTCGACAAGAAAGGCGACAACCTGTTTATTCTCGGCAGCAATTCGATGCAAAAGATGGGCGTCACGGGCGAAAAACTCGACAAAATATCGTTCTCGACGTCGATGACCTTCGACCGTTCAAGTGAGCGCGACTATATGTTCGAGCACGTCTGCCGACAAGAGGCACGCCATTTCTACAACACCAATATGCATGGCATCGATTGGAAGAAAATGACGGCGGCTTATAAGAAATTCTTGCCGCACATCAACAATAACTACGACTTTGCCGAAATGCTCAGCGAAATGCTCGGCGAACTCAACGTGTCGCACACCGGTGGCAGATATCGTCCCGGCGCATGGGGCGACGCTACGGCAAACCTCGGCTTGCTCTACGATTGGAACTACGCAGGTAAGGGTATGCTCGTTACGGAAGTTGTCGAAGGCGGACCGTTCGACCGTGCTTCGTCGAAGGTTAAGAAAGGAGTTGTCGTTGAGAAAATCAACGGCGAAGCGTTCGATAGTCAGGAGAAATTCTTCAGCCTACTCAATAAACTGACCGGCAAAAAGACCCTGATTTCGCTGCGCGACCAAGCCACCGGCGACACCTGGGACGAAGTGATTAAGCCGATTAGCAACAGCCGATTCAACGACTTGCTCTACAAGCGATGGGTTGTCAATCGTGCTGAAGACGTTCGCAAATGGTCGAACGGTCGTTTGGGTTACGTTCATATCGAATCGATGGACGACGGAAGTTTCCGCACAATCTATTCCGACATACTCGGCAAGTATAACAAGTGTGAGGGCATCGTTGTCGATACACGTTTCAACGGCGGCGGTCGTTTGCACGAAGACATCGAAATTCTCCTCAGCGGTGAGAAATATCTCACGCAAGAATATCGCGGACGTGAAGCTTGCGACATGCCGAGTCGTCGATGGAACAAGCCATCGATAATGCTTCAGTGCGAAGCCAACTACTCAAATGCACACGGTACGCCGTGGGTCTATAAATACAAAAAACTCGGCAAACTTGTCGGCGCTCCCGTTCCGGGTACGATGACAAGCGTGTCGTGGGAAAACCTGCAAGACCGCACGCTGATTTTCGGCACACCGATTATCGGTTATCGCACGGCGCAAGGTAATTTCCTCGAAAATTCGCAACTCGAGCCGGATATCTTCGTGCTCAATGCGCCTGAAACTATCGTAAAAGGCGAAGACACCCAGTTACGTACGGCAGTCGAAGAACTTCTTAAGGAAATCGACGCTCGGAAGAAGTAGTCGTGTGGTGGTGTTGAATTCGACGCGAAACGTATGAATAAAGTTTGTCGATTGTCGGTTGCGACGTTGTCGATAATCGTCGTCTTGGTCGTGGCGTTGGCTTTTCGAGTGTATTATATCACGCAAAAAGCCGGGCTCGAAGGCGACGAACTGACGTCGCTGACGTTGGCATACAACGCAACGGGGTGGGGCGATGATGCCTACGTGGCAGATTCGGTCTACACGTCGCAGCAACTCCGACAGATGCTTTACGTCGACAACCGAGGCGGCTTTGCGGGCTATGCCGACGACATCGCATCGCTATGGCGCGACAATCGCGACGGCTCTCATGCTTCGCTCTACTATATGGCTTTGCGTACGGCGCTCATCGGACAGGATGTGCCCGAGATTCGCCCGGTCATTACTCGCGCTTGCGTGCTCAACCTACTGCTCTTTGCGGCGTCGTTTGTCGCTATGGCGTGGATGCTGCGGAGGCTCTTCCCCCGGCGGCGTTATTTGCCTGCATTGCTTTTGGCTGCGGCATACCTCAATCCGGCAGCGATTTCCACCACGTTGCTCGTTCGCGAATATCAGTTGGCTGAAGCGCTGATGGTGGCATTTACAGCCGCTACGGTTGCGCTCTGCATGTATGCGAAGGATAATCGTCGCGTAAAGGCGAGTCATGCCATCTGCGTTGCCATATCGTCGGCGGCATTGGTGTCGGCGGGCTATTTTAATACCATCTATGCCGTGCTCTTGTGCATTGGCGCTTATGTGTATTGTCGGCGACACTTGCCGACGCGCGCACAATTATACTTCCCGGCGATAATTGTTGTTTCCGTAATTCTTTGCAAACTTTTCTATTGGGGATTTTTCAATTTCCTATTCGACGACCGAACGGCCGACGTGGCAACAATGCTGTCGGGCGACAACACGTGGGCGCACGTCTACTACGGCTGCACGAAATGCGTCAAGATGACGGCGCTCGACATCTTGGGTTTACCTCTTACGGCGCTCATCGCCGTGGTTGCCATAGTCGCTATGTGGCGTGGTCGCAAGCCGAATATGCCGTTTGACCGGGTGCCGGTGTTCGCCGCACTTTGGTTCGTTCTGGCAATGATACTTGCGCCGTGGAAGTTGAATCGCTATGCGTGTGCCGCCGTGCCGGTCATTGCTGCAGGTTGTATGTTTTTGGCGTGCGAACTCGCCCGACCCAAGCACAAAATAGTTGCCATCGTCGCATTGCTGTTGCTTGCGGGAAATACGTTGTTTTCCGGTCGGGTAGACTACCTGAACGACGAGCCGGTCGATTTTCCGAACGACCGATGCGTTGTGCTATATGCCAAAACTTCGGGCGACCGCAATATGCTGACGCTTCTGATTCCGCATCTCTCTGACGAGCAGCGGTGCGTGATAGTGCCGACGATTGCCGATGCCGGTCGCTACGTCGATGGTGATGAGGTGAGCGTTTTTGCCGACAAGGAGTTGCCGGAATTATGCAATTCGCCCGTTTTGGTAGATTCGCAGCCATTCAACCCCTGGCTTTGTCGGTACAGAATTAACACGTTCTACAGAACTCAAAAGTGATTTTGTAATTTTGCTGATAAATTATCAGATTGATATATTGCAGAGGTATTATGAAGGCTTTAAGTAAGAATGCGATAATCGGTTATCCGGCGGGGATAATCACCGGCATTACTTATGGACTAAACCCGCTTTTTGCTATTCCTTTGATATCCCAAGGAGCTGCAATCGAGACGATATTGTTCTTTCGATATGCGATAGCGGTGCTGGTGCTGGGATTGTACCTGCTGATACGAAGAGAGCGAATCAAATTGACATTTCCGCAGGTCGGAGTGTTGTTGGCGCTCGGGGTACTATATACGATGAGCAGTCTGTTGCTGTTCGAGTCCTATCATTACATAGCCTCGGGCTTGGCAACGACTTTGGTATTTCTCTATCCGGTGATAGTTGCGCTCATAATGGTATTCCTGGGAGTCGTGCCGTCGTGGCCTGTATGGCTCGCGATAGCCGCCACGTTTGGAGGTGTAATACTGATGACGCAAGGCGGAGCAGGGTATAGTATCGACCCGGTGGGCGTGATTCTATCGATTGGGTCGGCAGTCTCGTACTCTCTATTTATCGTTATTATCAATAGAAATCGCAAGATAGCCGACATCTCAAGCACGCTATTGACTTTCGTCACATTGTGTGTGGGTGCTGTAATTTTTATGGGCAAAATGTTGCTCTCGGATGCTGAGATGATGGCGGGCATCGAGGGCGCCGAGTCTTGGCTTAACTTGGTGGGATTAGCCATCTTGCCGACTATCGTATCGACCGCGACGCTGGCATTGGCGACTCGTAACATCGGGGCAACGAAAGCATCGGTGCTGGGCGTGTTCGAGCCGATAACGGCGATGCTTGTCGGCACGCTGATGTTTGGCGAGCCGTTGACTATGGGGATAATCGTGGGCATCAGCATCGCTATCATTGCGGTGACGCTAATGATTAGCCTGACGAAAAGATAATTCATCCGGCAGCAATAAATTTTTTTCAAAAATCGCAAGTTTTTTTGCCAAAAGTGTTGCATTTTGAAATATAATCACTACATTTGCAAAAAGAAACAACAAAAATGACGAAAAATTACTTTGCATATTATTTCTTTTACTTTTATTTTAACAAGAATAAAAGCGGGATGGTATGTGAGTAATCGAAATATTATTAAAACCATATAATCCCGCTTAAGTGCGGGATTTTTTTGTAAACGATGAAAAAAAGAGTAACCATACAAGGCGTAAAAGGCTGCTTCCACGATGCGGCGGCGCGAGCATATTTCGCCGGAGAAGAGGTAGAATCGGTGCCCTGCGAGACGTTTCCGAGTATGTTCGAAACGCTCAAGACCGACGCTTCGCTCATCGGCATTGTCGCTATCGAGAATACCATAGCCGGAAGCCTGTTGCAGAATCACGAATTGTTGCGGCTAAGCGGTTTGACCGTTGTCGGCGAATACAAAATGCGCATATCTCACGTGCTGGCGGCGCTGCCCGGACAGACCATCGACGAACTTACCGAGGTCAATTCGCACCCGATGGCGCTGATGCAGTGCGAGCAGTTTCTCTCCGGTCATAAGAATCTGAAAATGGTGGAGAAAAACGACACGGCGGGGAGTGCGCAAGAGATTGCCGAACAGCAGTTGCTCGGGCACGGCGCTATCTGCGGCAAGTATGCCGCCGAACTCTACGGGCTCAACGTGCTCGTCGAAGGTATCGAGACAAATAAGCGCAACTTTACGCGATTTCTCATCGTTGCCGACCCGGTTATCGAATCGGAATTGGTCGACCGCAAGCACATCGACAAAGCGTCGCTCGTGTTTACGCTGCCTCACACGCAGGGTAGTCTCGCCAAGATATTGACAATTTTCTCGTTCTACGACATCAACTTGTCGAAGATACAGTCCATACCAATCATCGGGCGCGAGTGGGAATATCGATTCTTCATCGACCTTACGTTCGACGACTTTACGCGCTATCGCCAGTCAATCGAGGCGGTTCGCCCGCTTATCCGCGATTTTAGAATATTAGGAGAATATACAGAATTCAAAACGAATGAAAGCAAATAGAATAGAGCCGGCACAACGAGTGTCGCAAGTTAAGGAATACTATTTTTCCAAGAAACTCAAAGAAGTGGCACGGCTAAACGCAGAAGGTCGCGACATTATTTCGTTGGGCATCGGCGGCCCCGACCGTCCGCCGCACGCCCGCGTCGTCGACACGCTCTGCCAATATGCTCATCGCAGCGACACGCACGGCTATCAGCCCTACGTGGGGCCCGTCGAACTTCGTCAAGCCTATGCCGATTGGTATAAACGTTGGTACGGCGTCGAACTCAACCCGGCAAACGAGATACAGCCGCTCATCGGTTCGAAAGAGGGTATCCTGCACATTACTATGGCTTTCATTAACCAGGGCGACGGCGTTTTGGTGCCAAATCCCGGCTATCCGACCTACACATCCGTCAGCCGACTCGCCGGCGCCGAGATTTTTACCTACAACCTGAAGGAGCAGAACTCGTGGTATCCCGACTTCGACGAACTGGAGTCGATGCCGCTCGACCGCATAAAACTTATGTGGGTCAACTATCCGAATATGCCGACCGGTGCGCCGGCAACCCGCGAGTTGTATGAGAAAATCGTCGACTTCGGTCGTCGCCACAACATCTTGATAGTCAACGACAATCCGTACAGCTTCATACTCAACGACCGGCCGATAAGTATGCTGTCGGTCGAAGGAGCAAAAGACGTGGTAATCGAGATGAATTCGCTCAGCAAGTCGCACAACATGGCGGGATGGCGTATGGCAATGCTGGCATCGAATGCGCAGTTTGTAGAGTGGGTGCTCAAAGTGAAGTCGAACATCGATTCCGGTCAATTCCGTCCGGCGATGCTTGCCGCTGTCGAAGCCCTCAAGTGCGAAAGCGACTGGTTCGAAGAACTCAACGCCGTCTACGCTCGCCGTCGCAAAGTTGCCGAACGGATTATGGACGCTCTCCACTGTACGTTCGACCCCGCTCAGCGAGGACTCTTCTTGTGGGGAAAAATTCCCGATACGGAAGAATCGTCAGAGAAGTTTGCCGACCGAATTCTCTACGACGCGCGAGTGTTCATCACTCCCGGATTTATCTTTGGCAGCAACGGCGAGCGATTCGTCAGAATCTCGCTTTGCGCAACCGAGGAAAAAATGGAAGAGGCATTAACAAGAATAAAACAAACAATATAGATATGGAAACTATTAAACCTATACAGTTTAAAGGAGTCGACAACAAGCGACCGATTATCATAGCCGGACCGTGCAGTGCCGAGACGGAAGAACAAGTAATGACTACGGCAACCGATTTGGCAAAGGCAGGGATAAAAATCTTCAGAGCAGGCATCTGGAAGCCTCGCACCAAGCCGGGTGGCTTCGAAGGCATCGGCGAGGAAGGTCTCGTATGGCTCGAACGCGTGCAGAAAGAAACCGGCATGCTCGTCGCTACCGAAGTTGCTACACGTCAGCACGTTGAGGCAGCGTTGAAGCACGGCGTCGACGTGCTCTGGATTGGTGCTCGTACGTCGGCAAATCCTTTCGCAATGCAAGAAATTGCCGATACGCTCAACGGCGTCGACGTGCCCGTGCTCGTCAAAAACCCCGTGAACCCCGATTTGGAACTCTGGATTGGCGCAATGCAACGCCTTCACAATGCCGGCATTACTCAAATCGGCGCAATCCATCGCGGATTCAGCGCATACGGCAAGCACCTCTATCGCAACATGCCGCAATGGCATATCCCCATCGAGTTGCGCCGTCGTCTGCCCAATATGACTCTCTTCTGCGACCCGTCGCACATCGGTGGCAAGCGCGAACTCGTTGCTCCGCTTTCGCAACAAGCCATGGACCTCGGCTTCGACGGCTTGATTATCGAATCGCATTGCGACCCCGATTGCGCTTGGAGCGACAAGAGTCAACAAGTAAATCCCGAAGTTCTCAACTTTATTCTCAACACATTGGTAGTGCGCGACACAACACAAACCACCGAGAGCCTTACGCTCCTTCGCCAACAAATCGACCAAATCGACGGCGAAATCATCGAGGCACTCGCCAAACGTATGCGCGTGAGCCGCGAAATCGGTCAGTACAAGAAAGAGCATAGCATGCCCGTATTGCAGACCGGACGCTACGATGACGTGCTCAACACCCGTGCGCGTAATGCCGAAGAAATGGGCATGAACGGCGACTTTATGAAAACCGTCTATCAAGCAATCCACGAAGAATCGGTTCGTCAGCAAATCGAAGTGTTGAACAATAGACTTTAACCGCAATGAGAATACTTATCATAGGCGCAGGCAAGATGGGAACATTCTTCTCCGACTTGCTCTGCTTCAAGCACACCGTCGGCATTTTCGACACCGACCCGCAACGTCTTCGCTTTACGTTTAACACCCAGCGAATGACCGACCCTGAAGAGATTCGTGCCTTCAACCCCGAACTCGTCATTAATGCGGCAACCGTCAAGTTTACTCTCGACGCATTCCGCATGGTGATGCCCTACATCGCAAAAGAGTGCATACTTGCCGACATCGCGTCGGTCAAGACCGGTTTGCCCGAATTCTACGCCGAATGTGGTCACCCGTTCGTCAGCACGCACCCGATGTTCGGACCAACGTTCGCCTCGTTGAGCAACCTGTCGAACGAAAACGCCATCATCATCTCCGAAGGCGACCATCTCGGCAAAATCTTCTTCAAAGACCTATACGGCGAGTTGCACCTCAACATCCGCGAGTATACGTTCAAAGAACACGACGAAGTGATTGCCTACTCGTTGTCGATACCCTTTGCGTCGACCCTCGTTTTCGGCAGCATAATGAAACACCAAGATGCGCCCGGAACAACCTACAAGCGACATATGGCAATCGCACGCGGACTGATGTCGGAAGACGATTATCTCCTCACCGAGATACTTTTCAACCCGAACACAATCAGACAATTGACCAACATCCAAGAAAAGTTGGAACAACTCAAAGAAATCATTGCCCGCAAAGACTCGGAGGCAATGCGCCAATTCCTTGAGTCGGTGCGCCAAAACCTGAAGTAGGCAGCCGCCTACGGATGGTGGTACGGCTCGTTGTGGAGAATCGTGAACGCACGATATAATTGCTCCGTAAAAATCAGCCTTATCAAATCGTGAGGAAATGTCATTTTCGATAATGATATTTCCTCATTTGCTCTTCGATGTACCTCCTCAGAAAATCCGTAGGGACCACCGATGCAGAACACCAGTCGACGCGACACCGTCTGCATCTTCTTGGCAATAAACTCCGAAAACTCCACCGACGTGCGCTCGCGGCCGTGCTCGTCGAGCAGAACAACATAGTCGGAACGGTCGAGCGCCGCCAAAATATTATTGCCCTCAGCCACCTTTTGCTGCTCCTGACTCAGACTCTTCGACGTGCGTGCGTCAGCAATAAACTGTATCTCGAACGGACAATAGCGGCCGATGCGCTTCGTGTAGTCCTCAATTCCGGCGTTCAAATAACTGTGATTAGTCTTTCCAACCACAAAAAGGCTGATTTTCATATCAAATACTACAATTTTAATTCATATCTTTGCAACACGATTACAAAATTAGAAAAAATAATCAAAAAACATAAAGTTATGAAGACAAAAGACGAACTCATCGACGACCTCTTGACCCTTGCGTTTGCCGAAGACATCGGCGACGGCGACCATACAACACTCTGCTGCATCCCCGACGACGAAATGGGGCGCCAACATCTGCTCATCAAAGAAGAAGGCATCCTTGCCGGAGTCGACATCGCTCTGAAAGTATTCCGTAAATTTGACCCGTCGCTCCGCGTAACCGTCTACATCAACGACGGCGCACACGTTCGCCCCGGCGACATCGCATTCGTTGTCGAAGGTCGCGTGCGCTCACTGCTCCAAACCGAGCGCCTGATGCTCAACATCATGCAACGCATGAGCGGCATCGCAACAATGACCGCAAAATATGCCGCCGAACTCAAAGGACTTAAAACAAAAGTGCTCGACACCCGCAAAACCACACCCGGACTTCGTATGCTCGAAAAAGAAGCCGTAAAAATCGGCGGCGGTGAAAACCACCGCATCGGACTCTTCGACATGATTCTGCTCAAAGACAACCACGTCGACTTCGCCGGAGGCATTCGACAAGCCATCACAAAAGCCAACGAATACATCAAGCAAAACCATAAAGACGGCATGAAAATAGAAATCGAAGTGCGCAACTTCGACGAACTCAACGAAGCCATCGAAACCGGCGGCATCGACCGCATCATGCTCGACAACTTCACCCCCGCCGACACCCGTAAAGCCGTCGAAATCATCGCCGGACGCTACGAGACCGAATCGTCGGGCGGCATAACCTTCGACACACTCCGCCAGTACGGCGAATGTGGCGTCGACTATATCTCCGTAGGTGCGTTGACCCACTCCGTAAAAGGACTCGACATGAGCTTTAAAGCCTGCTAACAGGCAACACATTCCTCGAGCATAGCGCGAAAGTTATGCTCGGGGATGACACATAACTGCTGAAAGTCAGGCGATTTGCACGATAAGAGCAAAAAAAGTAAAAATATAATATCCAAAAAATTTGGAATATTAAAAAAATACTATTAACTTTGCACTCGCAAAAGACAATTCAGCAACCCGGAGAGGTGGGTGAGTGGCTGAAACCAACAGTTTGCTAAACTGTCGTAGGAGTAATCCTACCACGAGTTCGAATCTCGTCCTCTCCGCAAATTTTAAGAACAATCGACAGGAGAGATGGCAGAGTGGTCGATTGCGGCGGTCTTGAAAACCGTTGAAGTGAGAGCTTCCGGGGGTTCGAATCCCTCTCTCTCCGCCAAGAGTGAGACTGTCTAACCAAAGTTAGACAGTCTCTTTCTTTTTACTTCAGTTGTCTATTAAAAGTAGATATCCTCCTTCATCGGCTCAATTATCAACAACGCAAGCATCCATTATGCTTGTAATGGCAAAGAAGGATTGGAGAAGGCTCTCCAAATAGTGCCTGATGTCATCATTACAGACATTATGATGCCGGAAATGAATGGTATAGAGATGT
>JAQXVL010000202.1 GCA_029224905.1 Bacteroidales bacterium | reverse complement strand
AAAAATGAGCTGCCCTGTCGCATATTTTGGGCGATTTTTGCTTTTCGCCGCAGTCACATAGCTCGCTATGCTCCTTTGGTTCAAAACAAAACTCGCCTCAAACTATGCGACCTCTGCTTTTAATATTTATTATGAAACAGGCTCTAAGTCAACAACGAGGTTGAGTTCGTCGAGTTGCGACTGGTCGAGCGGAGCGGGAGCGTCGAGCATAACGTCGCGGCCGCTGTTGTTCTTCGGGAAAGCGATGCAGTCGCGGATAGAGTCGAGTCCGGCGAAGAGCGACACCCAACGGTCGAGGCCGTAAGCCAAACCACCGTGAGGCGGTGCACCGTATTTGAATGCGTTCATCAAGAAGCCGAATTGTTCTTGCGCTTTTTCGGGCGTAAATCCGAGGATTTCGAACATCTTTGCTTGGAGTTTTGGGTCGTGGATACGAATCGAGCCGCCGCCGACTTCCACGCCGTTGACCACCATGTCGTAGGCATCAGCGCGCACGGCAGCCGGGTCGGTGTCGAGCAAGGGGATGTCTTCGTCTTTGGGGTGCGTAAACGGGTGGTGCATAGCCATCAAGCGACCTTCTTCTTCGCTCCATTCGAACATCGGGAAGTCGACCACCCAGAGGCAAGCGAATTTGTTTTTGTCGCGCAGACCGAGTTGGTTAGCCACCTCGAGACGGAGTTCGCAGAGTTGTTTGCGAGTCTTCATAGCGTCGTCGCCGCAGAGGATTAGGATGAGGTCGCCGGGCTTTGCGCCGAAGGCTTCGCGCATCTTTTGGAGTGTCTCTTGGCTGTAGAATTTGTCGACGCTCGACTTGACGTTGCCGTTTGCTTCCACGCGAGCGTAGACCAATCCTTTAGCGCCGATTTGCGGGCGTTTGACGAATTCGGTGAGTTGGTCGAGTTGCTTGCGCGTATATGTAGCAGCGCCTTCCGCGCAGATACCGCCAATGTAGGCGGCGTTGTCCATCACGGCGAATCCCGAGCCTTTGAGGATGTCCATGAGTTCGACAAACTTCATGCCGAAGCGCAAGTCGGGCTTGTCGGAGCCGTAGTATTTCATCGCATCAGCCCAAGTCATGCGGAGGAACGGTTCGTCGAGTTCGACGCCGCGCAGAGTGCGGAAGAGGTGTTTCGCCATGCCTTCGAATGTGCTGATGACGTCTTCTTGCTCGACGAAGCTCATTTCGCAGTCGATTTGGGTAAATTCCGGCTGACGGTCGGCGCGGAGGTCTTCGTCGCGGAAGCATTTAACGATTTGGAAATAGCGGTCGAATCCCGACACCATGAGCAGTTGCTTGAGCGTTTGAGGCGACTGCGGTAGCGCGTAGAATTGACCGGGGTTCATGCGCGAAGGCACGACGAAGTCGCGAGCGCCTTCGGGGGTAGAGCCGATGAGCATCGGAGTTTCGACTTCGAGGAATCCTTTGCTGTCGAGGTATCGGCGCACTTCCATGGTCATTTTGTGACGCAGTTCGAGGTTGCGGCGTACGCAGCTGCGACGCAAGTCGAGGTAGCGATAGCGCATGCGGAGGTCGTCGCCGCCGTCGGTATTGTCTTCGATGGTGAACGGCGGGATTTCGCTATGCGTAAGCACGCGGAGGTCGGAAGCGATGATTTCGATGTCGCCGGTCGGCAAGTTTGCGTTCTTGTTAGAGCGCTCTTCGACGGTACCGGTCACTTGGATGACGAATTCGCGGCCGAGATGATTGGCAGCCTCACAAAGCGATTCGTTGACGTCGACGTTAAACACCAATTGAGTGATGCCGTAGCGGTCGCGTAGGTCGACAAACGTCATACCGCCCATTTTGCGTGTGCGTTGCACCCAGCCGGCAAGCGTAACAGTCTCGCCGACGTTAGTTATGCGCAACTCTCCACAAGTTTTTGTTCTATACATATCGTTGATTTGTTATTTTTTGTTGTCACTTTAATGTGATACTGCAAAGTTACACCTTTTTTGCGTATATTTGCAAAAAAATATTCGTTATGGCGAAAAACGTTAGTAATAAACCCGGGCAAAAGAAGCCCGACAGTATATACACGTGGCAGGTCGAGAGCGAAACGACGCTGCTTGCGGCTCTGATTGCCAAGTTGACCGACCACAAGCGCACGGCGTTGAAGTCGATGCTCAAATACGGACAGGTGGCAGTCGGCGGTGTGCCGACCACGCAATTCAATGCGCCGCTTGCCGCCGGCGATAAGGTGACCGTCAATTTTACGCGCCCGTTTGTGGTGTTCAGCCATCCGCGCATTCAGTTGGTCTACGAAGACGACGACATCATCGTAATCAATAAAGGTAGCGGCATTCTGTCGGTATCGACCGACAACATCAAGGACGGCACCGCCTACAGCGCGCTGCGCAACTACCTGAAAGAGAAAGACCCGCGGCTGATGCTCTTCATCGTTCATCGGCTCGACCGCGATACCTCCGGGCTGATGCTTTTCGCCAAGTCGCGCGAAGCCAAAGACGCCATGCAGCACAATTGGAACAACATGGTGCTCCATCGCACGTACGTTGCCGTTGTCGAAGGCAAGGTCGAAGAAGAGCAAGGCGTGGTGAAGAGTTATTTGGGCGAAACGTCGCAATACGAGGTCTATTCGTCGCAAGACCCCTCTGCGGGACAACTTGCCGTGACGCGCTATCGCCGACTCGCAACAGCCAACGGCTATTCGCTGATGGAACTCGAACTCGACACCGGGCGAAAGAATCAGATACGCGTACACATGAAAGACCTCGGACATTCGATAGTCGGCGACCGCAAGTATGGCGCCAAGTCGAGCCCGATACATCGACTGGCGTTGCATGCGCGCACGTTGGATTTCGTGCACCCGATGACACGCCAAGAGTTGAAATTCGAGACGCCCATACCGGCGCGATTTACCGCCTTGTTGACCGTCGGCGGAAAATAGAAACAACAGAAGCGAGATGAGCATAACATCGTTGATAAGACCATTGTTTATGCGCCGATTGCGAGCCATCGAGAGGCTGACAGCCGACGGCGAAGCCACGCAGCACCGCGAGTTGCGTTGGTTGCTTCGTTGTGGTGTTGCCACCGAATATGGCAGTCGCTATGGCTTTAAGACGATAACGACCTACGACGAATTTCGCCGTCGAGTGCCCCTCGTGCGCTACGAAGACATA
>JAQXVL010000201.1 GCA_029224905.1 Bacteroidales bacterium | reverse complement strand
ACCCGGTCGCACCAAGGCGCTATAAGCGGAGCTTCGCTCCGCGGTTAAGAGGTTAAAAGGTTATAAGGTTAGGCGGCAGCTGCGCTGCGTGTAATAGCCTGATTGCAAGGAGTGTCTGACCATTAACCGCGCGTCAGCGCCAAATAACCGCGCAACGCGCCGTATAACCGCATTGCCAGATGCCGCATAACCGCGCGTCAGCGCCAAATAACCGCGCAACGCGCCGTATAACCGCATCGTCAGATGCCGAATAACCGCGCGATAGCGCCGCATAACTACATCGAAGATGCCACAAACATAACGAATAAGGGCTGCCCAACATCACTGTGAACAGCCCTTCTCGATTAAATATTTATAGACTTAAGATTTGTCCAAATATTTAGAGTTCAGCGGCAACATAGGGGTTACCATCTGTGCCGTATACGCCGTAGATAGCGCCAGTAGCACCTGCAAGGTCGAAGCCCGGGAACGATACGTAGAGCGGGTTCTGTCCAAAACCGCCCACAGCGGGAAGAACGTAGTAGGCGGGAGAAAGTTTGAAGTAAAGCGGATTGCCTTCGTTGTCGCGAACAAGAGTTTGTTCGGCTTGCGTACCGTCTTTCAAGTAAGCGATAATAGCATTTTCAGGTTCATTTGTACCCCAGTAGAATACGTTCAAATAGATATCGTCGAATGTTACGAGGTCGTCATTGTCGACTGTGAAATCGATGGTCGGTTGTCCGTATTCTTTGATATTGCCTGTGTAACCGGTAAGAGTGTTGATTGCCGAGGTGTACGGTGTTTCGATACGATAAACATTGGGTTTGTCGTCGCGTTGATACATGTTGACTGCAACGGTAATCATAAGACCTGATTTACCTGAATACATGAAGTAGTCGGCAACTTGACCAACACCGAGGAGGTTGAACTTAACGATAGTAGCAGAACCTGCGAAAGAGCCAACGCCGTCGGCTTTGTAGAGAGCCGAAACTTCTTCGTCGAGAGCGATTTCGTAGTTAACGGCTTTACCGACAGGAGCGTTATCAGCCATTTTGACAGTGATAGTAGCTTCGGTTTCGCCGTCGGCAAAAGCAACTGTTTCGGGGAAAACGAAAGCGTTTTCGTCGTTTTGAATAACGTTGATTTTATACTCGGCAGCGTTAGTCGACGTACGTGCGAGAGCGAGGTCGAATTGCGCGTCGGTGGGGTCGAGTTCAAGCGAAGCGGGGTTTGATGCGAGGATGCGAACGTTGTCGTCGTTAGCACGCGGGCTTCTAACGTCAGTATCTTCGTAGTCGGAGCAAGCGGTAAAGGTCAACGCCGAAACTGCCAAGATTCCGAAAAATATTTTATTAAATTTCATAATTCTTGAAAATTAAAAGTTATTAAATTATTCCACGTCTTTAACAGGGTCGGGAGCAGAAGCAACTGGGTTGTTGTCGCCTTCGCTGATAGCGGAGTTAGCTTGAATCTCGGTCTGCGGGAGACGGTAGAGAAGGATCGGCGAATTGGGCTCGATGTTGAAGATAACAGTCGGTTCGTGGAAGCCGCAACCGCGACGGTCAACGCCTTGGTTGAGACGCATGATGTCGAACCAGATAAGACCTTCACCCCAAAGCTCGATACGACGTTGTTTGAGGATTTCGTTGATAAGACGGTCGCCGCTTGTGCCGGGGAATGAGTATTGCGGGTCGCGGAAGTTAGTCATAAATGCGCTAAGCACTGCATAACCGTCGCCGCCTGAGCGAGCGAGACCTTCAGCTTTGATGAGGTACATTTCTTCGATACGCATGAGGGCAACGTCGTTAGCGTTGGTGTCGGCACCGATATTGCCGTCGGCATAACCTCCGTAGGGAGCGAACTTACAGCTTGTGTAAGGATAGAATTCGTTTTCAACGAGGTAAGCGTTGTAAGCGTCCGAAAGGAACGGGTTAACGCCTTGACCGTCGCTGAACCAAGCCTTACGCGCGTCGGTTTCGGAGATTTGGTTGTAGAGCTTTTTGCTGATTTGGCGACTGCCGCTTACGGTGCAGTAGCCGTAGTTGAACGTACCGCAGTGCGAAATCCAGTTGATCAGACCAGAGCTAACGACGTCGTCGGTTTCTTCAACGCGGATACCCCACATCCAGTTTTTCTCAGAGAAGTCCCAGAAAGTCGGGTGGTTGATTTCGTTGAACGTAGCGGGCGCACAGTCGGTAGCTGCAGCGATAGCTTTGTCGGCGTCGTTAGCAGCCTCAGCATATTTGTGCATAGCGAGGTTCATACGAGCGCGGAGACCGTAAGCAACGGCAGTGCTGACGTAACGCTTGTCGGGACGGCTGATGCCGCAATTTTCGAGACAAGCGATAGACTTAGTAAGGTCGTCGTTGATTTGGTCGTAGACCTCTTGAACGGTAGCACGGGGACAGCCGTTAGTAGCAGCTTCGTCTTTGTTCTTATCGGTGATAAGAGGCACAGCCGGCGAGTTTTCATGACCTTCGTAGTTGAACTGATAGAGTTGAACGAGGTTGAGGTACATGAAAGCACGAGTAGTTTTGGCTTGAGCCATGTAGTATTGAAGTTGCGGGTCTTCAGTGTTTTCGTCGATAGAAGAAAGCACGGTGTTAGCCGAAAGGATAGAGCTGTAGAGGGTGTTCCAGATTATTTTGCTCTCGTTAGAGGTGTAGACGCGGTCGGTGAAGTCGAGCGAGTTACCTGCCCAGTTGTAACCGTTGTCGCCGGTAATGACGTCTTCGCTACAAGCGTCGAGGAACATCATGATAGATGCATAACCGAAGTCGTTGTGGCGCACCGAGCCGAGCACATCGTAGTTGGGCGCATATTGCGACATGCCGGAAAAGACGGCATTGACGCCGGCTTCAGCACGTTCCGGATTGTTTTTCAGCGTCTCTTCTTTTTGGTCCGGTGTAGTAAGAGTACCTTCCGGGCGCAAGTCGAGGTCTTCGCAGGCAGTGAATGCCAACGATGCCAATGCTATATATAATAAATTCTTTTTCATTTTAAGTAAGTTCTTTGAAATTAGAAACTAAGATTCAAACCACCGGAAATAGTGCGAATAGTTGAATAGGTGTTATTCGAAGCACTGTAGTAGCTTTGACGCGGGTCGAGGCCTTTACGAGCGGCAAGGATACCGAGGTTGTCGGCAGCGAAGTAAACGCGGAGGCTCGACAAACCGAGTTTGCGAACAGCCTTTTCAGGCACGGTGTAGCCAACAGTTATGTTGTTCAACGCGAGGTAACTTGCTTTTTCGAGGAAGCGAGTAGAAGTCGAGTTTGCATATTTGTCGGTAGCACAGAGGCGAGGTACGTCGGTGTTAGTATTTTCCGGAGTCCAAGCGTTGTAGATATCTTTGTGCCAGTTGTTACCTGCATAAGAAGTGTAACCGCAGTGCATCAAGCGTTGGTAACCGGAGTCGAAGATGTGACCGCCGATTTGGTAAGCGAGTTGGCAAGAAGCGTCAACGCCGAAGAAAGTCAAGCTTGTACCGAAACCGCCATAAACGCGGGGCAACATGTTGACAGCCTTGCGGTTGTCTTGAGCAAGTGTGTAGTCTTCGGTCTTGTATTCATTGCCATCTTTGTCCAAAGCCCAGTATTGAGCGACACCGTTTTCCGGGTTAACGCCTGCCCATTTAACGAGGTACATTTGATACATTTCTTCGCCCTCTGTGTAGACGTATGGGCTGTCGACGAGTTGACCTTCAAGGTCGGGGTGGAGTTCGTTGATTTTGCTCTTTTGGATAGTAGCGTTAGCATTAACGTCCCAAGTGAAGTTCTTGGTGTTGAAGATGTTGTAGTTCAAGTCGATTTCGAGACCCGAGTTAGTGATAGAACCAACGTTCATCGGGATTTGCGAGTAACCGTTCGAACCGGCAACGGGCTTCATATAGAGCATGTCGTTAGCTTTACGAGCGAAGTATTCGATGCTACCGTTGAGCTTGTTTCCGAAGAAACCGAAGTCGACACCAACGTTGTAAGAAGTAGAAGTTTCCCAAGTCAAATCGGGGTTACCTTTATAAGTCATAGTACCGTCGGAGAAAACGCCGTTAGCACCTTGCACTAAGTATTGGTCGAGCCAAGCGTAGTAGTTACCTACAGCGTCGTTACCTTGTTGACCTACAGAAGCTTTAAGTTTGAGGAGGTCGATTTGGTCAACACCTTCGAGGAATTTTTCGTTGCTGATAACCCAAGCAACCGAACCGCTTAAGAAGTTACCCCAACGATTGTCGGGCGAGAAGCGCGACGAAGCGTCGCGGCGGTAGCCGATGTTACCGATATATCGGTCGGCGTAAGAGTAGTTAAAGCGAGCGAAGTAACCACGAGTAGCGTAGCGGTCGAGATAAGAACTGTTGTTCTTATTGTTGATACCGTTGCTTACGTAGAAGCTTTCGGGGTCGTAGAGGCAAGAAGAGCTTGCGCTGAGGCCGTTCTCACGCAATTGATAACCTTCATAACCGGCAGTGATGTCGATAGAATGAACATCGGCAAAACGGTTGTTGTAGTTAGCGGTATATTGTTGAGTGAGCGAGCTAGCACGTGAATGGCTTTGGTCGGCAGCACCTTGCATATCAGCAAACTGACCCATGTAGGCGTTGTTGAGCTTGTTGTAGCGAGTGTTGTCGATGCTCAAACCGTAAGTAGCTCTCAAAGTAAGACCTTGCACGGGGTTGAGTTCGATGAACCAGGTCGAGTTGAAGATGTCGGAAAGGTATTCTCTTCTATCGTAGATAAGCGAGCCGGCAGGGTTTGCAATCGACATAAACGAACGCTTGCGAGCGGTGTAAGATTGGTCACCGTAGTCGAACACGGGGCGACCGCCGTTTTCCATAATGTTGCATTGGCTGTCGCGAACATACATCGGGTAGATAGGAGCGATGTTGTTAGCGATGAAGAATGCGTTACCGGTTGAAGCACCGTCAGCACGAGTTTGGTCGTCAGGATACTGGCTTCTAAAATAAGTGTAAGCCACGTTAGCGCCGACTTTCAACCAGTTGTTAACGATGTATTCGTCGCGCAAACGAGTAGTAAGGCGTTCGAAACCGGAGCCTTTAATGATACCGCCATCGTCGAGGTAACCGAGCGACAAGTAGAAGTTGTTACGCGAAGAGTTACCGCTGATAGAGAGGTTATACTCTTGACGGAGTTGCGATTTGAACATGATGTCCGACCAGTTGTCGGGAGTGTAGTAGTTTTTGCCATCCCAGTAGCCGAGAGCAGCGTTGGGGTTAAGCTTACCGTTGATACCAACTACGCTTTCGCCGGCGGGAACGGTGTAGATTTGATAACCGCTACCACCGTTAGTGTTGTTGCTAAGGTTAGCGTTAGCATAAGCGTGAGCGGTAGCAGCGTCGTAACCGAGGGAGTAGAGACCGGCGTTGCGGATAGCTGCATATTCGAGCTCGGTGTAGTTCTTCGGGCTTGTGAGCACGTCGTAGTTCTTGATTTGGCGCGAGTTAGCACCCCAACGAGCGTCGAAAGTCACGACAGCCTTACCGTTGCTTGCCGAGCGACCTTTCTTGGTAGTAATCATGATGATACCGTTAGCACCGCGAGCACCGTAGAGAGCAGTAGAAGCGGCGTCTTTGAGGACTGTCATCGATTCGATATCGGCAGTGTTGATAGCCGACATATCGCCGTCGTAAGGAATACCGTCAACGATGTAAAGAGGAGCGGTACCTGCATTGAGCGAACCGATACCACGCACCTTAACGGAAGCGCTTGTACCCGGCTGGCCGTTATAGCTTTGGATTTGCACACCGGCAACAGTACCGGAGAGAGCTTGGGTGAGGTTCGACACCTGGCGCTTTTCGATAGTTGCAGCATCGACAACGCCGGCAGAACCGGTAAATGCACCTTTGGTAGAAGTACCATAGGCTGTAACAACGACATCATCGAGTGTGTTCTCTGCTGTTTCCATTGTAATAAGCAAGTTATCCGCAGCTTCAACGACGCGGGTAACCATACCGATATAGGTAACAGTAATGTCTTTTACATTGTTCGGGACGTCAATCGAGAAACGTCCGTCCAAGTCAGTGGCAGTTGCGTGACCTCCGCCTTTAGGAGTGATAGTCGCTCCGATTAGAGGCTCGCCATTGCTTGCATCAACAACTTGTCCTCGCACTACTTTCGCCTCTGCGGTGAAACTTAGTGACAAAGAACAAACTGAAATCAGTAAAAATAACAGCTTCTTCATAACTAATTTAATTAAACCAAAAATATGTTTGTTTATTCTCTTAAGTCTCTTTTTCGTATCAAATTCGTATCCAAAACCGCTATTAAATCTTTCGGTTTTATCATAAAACTCGAGTGCAAATTTACAAATTGTAAGTGTTTTACGCTTAATAAAAACCAAAGTTTAACTTAGTTGCGTTTTTCAGAGGATTTCATACAAATGTTAAATACGCCGTTTTGTGTAAGCATTTTTAGGTATAGTGAAAGTGTGTTAAAATTCAATGGGGGGGGGTAAATTACTGTGATACAGCATATTACAAAATTACATGCTATTTAACATACTTAAAAAACATAGTCGTTATTATGGGAATTGTGCAATTTTGCGAATTGTTAAAAACTGAGCGGATTTAACAATTAGATTTTAACGTATCATAGCATTTTCGGAGCGTTTGCAACGGCGCCTGATTAAAAGCATTAATCAAAAAGAATCGAAAAAACCGATTTTTTCTTTTATTAAGGATTAAAAGAGGCTAAGTAGCCTAATAATTAGTAACTTTGCAGAATAATTTAAGGAATTGAAATTTTCTAACACATAAAAAACAATGATGAAAAAAATTTACCTTCTATTGATTGCCCTCATTGCCACCACGATGAGTGTGCAAGCATTGACAGCGCAACGCGTAGAGCAACTTCGCGGCGGCGTGCATCCGTTCTCGGCAGTTAGCCGAGGCAATGCCTTTTCCGAGCGTGCTGCTCTCAAAGTCGGCGTATCGGCAACAGCAAACCCTGTCAGCGCCGAGCCGGCAAGTTCGCTAAGCGACGTAAGCGGTTGGGGACTTCTCGAATCGCCCGACGGCACGACCTGGCACTACACACAGTCGTTCACGATGAGCACCGCCAACCCATACTACTACGGCAGTTCGGTCATCACACTCTACGACAGCAACAACCAAAAAGTGTGCGACGTCACCGTGTCCATCCCCGACACCGATAAAGTGAACCAAATTCAGCCGTTCGGCAAGATAACGAAGTCGTTTTTCGACAAAACGACCTCGACGTCGGAGTTTATGGTGCTCACCCACAAAATCCTACAACCCGGCGTAGCATCGTCGGACATCATTGTGTACAACAGCAAAGGCGAAGAAGTGACGCGCTTCACGAACGTCGACAGCGCAACGCTGCTGAGCACAGGCACAAACGACTGGGACCGCAAAGAGCGACTCGCCATCGGAACCACAGTCAAGCGCACTATTAACGGCGTAACAGAAGCGATGTCGGAAATCACCGTCTACCGCAAATCGACCTACAGCGACGGAACGACAGAACCCATCGTTGCCGAGCACACCTTCACGTGCCCCAACGACAACGTACAATACAGCGACGGAAAGATTTTCCACATGCAGTATCTCAACGGCCAATTCCACTACGTATTCTCTCACTACGAAAAGCCGTTCGTTGAAAGCTACGACCCTCAACAAGGCACGATGACCTACACCGAAGACAACTACTTCGTCACAGAGGTCTACAACCAATCGTACGAGCGCGTAACACAAGTGCGCGTGCCCATCGTCAACGAAGGCTTTATGCCGACGATGTACGGCTTCGGCATATTCTCCAACTACGACCTTAACCGCGGCATGTTCGACGGCAGCGACGACCTCAACATCATCATGACCGGCTACGACTATGACCTGAGCAACGACTCATACATCTACCGATTTGACGTCTACAACCAAGCCGGCGAGAAAATCAAGACCATCACCGACAACGTCGGCGACTGGATGCAACTCGGCTCGATCAAAGGCTTTGACGAGCAATTCGCATTCCTCAAGACGCTGAGCAGCGGCGAACAAGTGTTCGAAATGATAGACGTTCCCTCGTGCAAACTTGCGCAAGTGATTACCGCAACGCTCGACGGCAAGATGATTTCGTCGAACATCGACCGCTACCCCGCCGAAGGCTCGTATAAATACGTAATCGGTATGGGACAAGGCGAAAGCGACGCCGAAGGCAACGTAATCTCCGTAATCGGCTGGTTTAATAAAGACCTGACGCTCGACCACTACGTACGCTTCAACATCGGCAAAAACGGCGAACTCTTTACGCCGATAATTATGACCGAATATCTCGACCCATATATCTTCGACACCGACGACGAACACGAATATGTCTTCATCAAGAAGGTTAAACGCACCGACTCCGACGTAATCGACAACATCCTCACCATAGCCAACGAAGACGGCACGTCGATTTGCGAATTCAAGGGCGACGACGTCATCGGCTCGTACTACGGCGGTACGCTCATCGACCTGGGCACAACCAGCCCCATGCTCTTTGTGTACTATCGCAACACCTCTAACGACAACTTCCGCCTCGACTTCTACAACCTGCCGTTCACGCGCTTTGCCGGTGGCGAAGGAACAGAAGCCAACCCCTACCTTGTTTCGACCGTCGGCGACTTGCGACAAATCGGCGCAGAACCCACGGCACACTATCGCATGGTGAACGACATCGACATGGGCGTTAGCGGCGCTTGGACACCTATTGAACTTCAAGGCGGCTTCGACGGCGGAGGCTACACGCTCTATAACATGGATGCATCGGGCGCAGCAGACTACTGCGGTCTGTTCAGCAGCGTGTCGGGAAGAAGCGACACCGACAAGGCATACGTTCGCAACCTCGTGATGCGTAATCCGCGCATCGCGCCGACCGATGCAGCGTCGGGAGCAGGCGCCGTGGCAGGCAACGTAGCGGCAGCCGACTTGCAGAACATCTACGTGTTCGACCCCTACTTCGTATGGAACACCACGTACGCAACCACCATCGGCGGTATTGCCGGCAACATTTCGTTCTATAGCAACGTCAGCGACTGCGGCGTTTGGCGAATGGAGTCGAACAACCCCGAATCGTCGACCGTAGGCGGCATCGTGGGCAACATGGGTAACACCTCCAACATCGCACGCTGCTTCGCCTCAATCAACGCATCAGCACGCTACTATCTGGGCGGTATCCTCGGACAATCGAGCGGCTACAGCTCGGAAGGCTCCGTGAAAGACTGCCACGCAAACGTAGCACTCACTGCCGGAAACTCTATCGGCGGCATCATCGGTTCGTCGAACCGCATTGCCGTAAAGAATTGCTATGCCGAAGGCGAAATCACAGCTACAGCGCCCGAAAACGAAGACTACAACCAAGCATGCTACAGCACGGGCGGTATCGTGGGCAACGTCGCTACCGAATACAGCAGCTCGACGAAAATCTTCAGCGGCAACGTGGCTAACGTGAACATCAACATCGACGACCCGAACAACACAACCGGCAAAGTTGCCGCCGTTCACCGCATTCTCGGCTTTACCGGCGACGAACTCGGCACGCCCTCCGCACGCGAAAAAGGTATCGAAAACTGCTATGCATTGGCCGGAATGCTCGTCAACGGCGCAACTATTGAGTCAGCCGACGCAACAACACGCGAAGGAGCTTCGATAGAAGCTAACGAGCTTACCCAATCGTTCTTCGAAGGAATCGGCTACGTCTACGGCACCGACGCCACCGCGCCATGGACCGACGCAGCTATGCCGTTGCTCTACTTCGAGACAGACACTAAGGAAATCTTCTTTGCCAACACAGAAGAGACCATAGACCCGGGCAAGACAATCACCATAACCCTCTGCGCAAGCAATGGCAGCCTCGAGGGCGTAACTGTTACGTCGAGCAACGAAGAAGTAATAACGGTTGAAAATGTCGAAGTGATGGGCTTGGCTGCATTAGTAACCATCAAGGCTGTTGGCAACGGCGTAGCCGACCTGACGGCAACCCTCGGCACAAAGGTCGCTAAATGCTTTGTAACAGCCGGCGACGCTGCAGTGGGACAAATCACGTCATCGCCGCTTACAATCCGCTACGACGGCAGCACAGTGAGCCTCTCGGGCGCACAAGCCGCACGCATCAGCGTCTACAACATGTCGGGAGCACTCGTTGCACAAACATCGGCAAACACGCTTAGCCTGACGCCACTCAACCGCGGTATCTACATCGTGCGCGCAACCGACATCGACGGCAACACGGCTACGAGAAAGATTATGAGATAAGAGTGGAGAGGTAAGAGAATTCAAAACTTCCCGACCCGAACATCCGCACTAATCTCATAACAATAAGAAAAAATCGGACTTATAGGACACGCAAGTCTTATAAGTCCGATTTTTGTAGATTAACGGTTTTCTGCAAAACCAATAACCAATAACCAATAACCAATAACCAATAACCAATAACCAATAACCACCGCCTTCGGCGGTTTTCGTCGTTTTCGCTTGCAATTTCGCTCGCCTTGCACTACTTTTGCACTATAATAATCAGAACCTAAAAAACAATACATATGTCATTTCCTATTGTCACACCGGAGCAAGTCGCCGAATTGGTGAAAAACGGCGATAGC
>JAQXVL010000200.1 GCA_029224905.1 Bacteroidales bacterium | reverse complement strand
AGCCACTTTCCGAAACGTCCTGTGCCTGTCGATTGCGGCTTCCATGTGATTGTTTCGTTGAGTTGCATCATGCGCTCGCGGCATTTCGTGGTCTTGATGAACCAGCTGTCGAGCGGGTAGTAGAGCACGGGCTTGTCGGTGCGCCAGCAGTGCGGATAGTTGTGAACGTGTTTTTCGATTTTAAACACTTTCTCCTGCTGTTTGAGCACCATGCAGAGCACGATGTCGAGGTTTTCGGCAGCCATAGCCGCAGCCTCGTCGTAGCGTCCGTTGACTGTATATTGCGGGTCGTAGGCGTTTTTCACCCAACGACCTTCGTATTCTTTATATGTGTCGACGTCGACGCATTCGCTGACGAAACGCTCGTCGAGTTCGTCGAGGAGGTAGAATTTGCCGGTGAAGTCGACCATCGGGCGTGTTTCGCCGCGCTTGTTAATCATAAAGAGCGAAGGAATTCCGGCAGCGCGAGCCACGAAAGCGTCGTCGGCACCGAAAGTCGGTGCGATGTGGACAATACCGGTACCGTCCTCGGTGGTAACGTAGTCGCCGGGGATTACGCGGAATGCTTTGTCGGTAGCTTCGTGCCAGTTGCCGGCGTCGTCGGTCTCTACGGGTTTAACCCACGGGAAGAGTTGTTCGTACTGCATTCCGACGAGGTCAGTGCCGACATATTCGCCGACGATGCGGAACGGAATCAACTTGTCGCCGGGCTTGTAGTCGTCGAACGAGAGTCCTTCGGCTTTCTTGTTGAAGTGGTTGTAGAGCAGTTGACGAGCCACTACGACGGTTATCGGGTTGCCGTTGTAGCCGTTGAAAGTTTCGACAGCGACGTATTCGATTTTGGGACCGACGCAGAGCGCGGTGTTGCTGGGAAGAGTCCAAGGAGTGGTTGTCCAAGCCAAGAAGTAGGGTGTTCCCCAGTTAGCCATTTCGGGCTTGGGGTTCTTAATCTTGAACTGCGCAACGCAGGTTGTGTCTTTGACGTCGCGGTAGCATCCGGGCTGGTTCAATTCGTGCGAACTCAGGCCGGTACCTGCAGCGGGCGAGTAGGGCTGGATGGTGTAGCCTTTGTAGAGGTAGCCCTTGCCGTAAAGTTGGCTGAGCAACCACCACACCGATTCGATGTAGCGGTTGTCGTAGGTGATGTACGGGTCTTTAGTGTCGACCCAGTAGCCCATGCGGTGGGTAAGGTCTTCCCACTCTTTGGTGTATTTCATCACCTCTTGGCGGCATGCTCTATTGTAGTCGTCGACCGATATTTTTTTGCCGATGTCTTCCTTGGTGATGCCCAGCATTTTTTCAACGCCGAGTTCTACAGGCAGACCGTGTGTGTCCCAGCCTGCTTTACGCTTCACCTGGAAGCCTTGCATGGTTTTATAGCGGCAGATGATGTCTTTAATCGTGCGAGCCATTACGTGGTGGATGCCCGGCATTCCGTTTGCCGAGGGCGGTCCTTCGTAGAACACAAACGTGGGATGTCCCTCACGTTCTTCCATGCTCGCCTCGAATACGTGGTTCGCGTCCCACGTTTTCAAGACTTCCTTATTGATTTCCGACAAGTTGAAATTGCCGTATTCGTTAAATTGTTTCTTCATCGATAAAGAATTTATTTATTTTCCGGAAAATTTTTTGCAAAGGTAGTATTTTTAGATGAAAGTTTAAAGATTAGAGATTAAAGATTATGGATTAAAGAGATGCCGAGCACTCATCCACTCTTTACTCATCCACTCTTATCTCTCACCTCTCCACTCTCCGCTCTCCACTATTTATTTGCGCGCGTGCGTTCGAGTTCGTCGAGGATAATCTTGCGCAGACGGATGTGGTTTGGCGTTACTTCGACATATTCGTCAGCCTTGATGTATTCCAACGCTTCTTCGAGGCTGAACACCACGGGCGGAATGATTCTCGCCTTGTCGTCGGCACCCGATGCACGCATGTTGGTAAGTTTTTTCGACTTGGTGACGTTTACCACGATGTCGTTGTCCTTGGCATTTTCGCCGACCACTTGTCCGGCATAGACTTCCTCTTGCGGGAAGATGAAAAACTTGCCGCGGTCTTGGAGTTTGTCGATGGCATAGGCGTAAGCCGTGCCGCTCTCCATAGCGATGAGCGAACCGTTAGTGCGTCGCTCGATGTCGCCCTTCCAAGGCTCGTATTGTAGGAATTGGTGCGCCATGATGGCTTCGCCTGCCGAGGCTGTCAGCACGTTGGTGCGCAGACCGATGATGCCTCGCGACGGTATGTGGAATTCCATCTGGATGCGGTCGTTTTGGGTAACCATTGAGGTCAATTCGCCGCGACGACGCGTCACCATATCGATTATCTTGCTCGAATATTCTTCGGGCACGTTGACCGTCATCAACTCGATAGGCTCGCAGCGCTGTCCGTCGATTTCTTTGACGATAACTTGCGGTTGTCCGACCTGCAATTCGTAGCCTTCGCGGCGCATGGTTTCGATGAGCACCGACAGGTGGAGCACGCCGCGACCGTAGACTGTCCAAACGTCTTCGTCGGGGGCTTTGCTGACGCGCAGAGCAAGGTTTTTGTCCAATTCGCGTTCAAGGCGTTCGGCGATGTGGCGCGAGGTGACGTATTTACCGTCTTTGCCGAAGAAGGGCGAGTCGTTGATGGTGAAAGTCATCGACATAGTCGGCTCGTCGATAGCAATACGCGGCAGCGGTTCCGGTGTTTCGGGGTCGGTGATTGTGTCGCCGATTTCGAAGCCTTCGATGCCGATAAGAGCGCAGATGTCGCCCGACGAAACTTCCGCGGTGCGTTTGCGGCCCATGCCTTCGAAGGTGTGCAGTTCTTTGATGCGTTGACGAGAGATAGTTCCGTCGCGGCGACTAAGACCGATTTCCATACCTTCACGGAGGGTGCCGCGGTGGACGCGACCGATGGCGATACGTCCGACGTACGACGAATAGTCGAGCGAAGTGACGAGCATTTGGGGCTTTCCTTCGATCACGGTCGGACCGGGAATGTATTCGATAATGGCGTCGAGAAGGGGGATGATGTTGTCGGTGGGCTTACGCCAGTCTTCGCTCATCCAACCTTGTTTTGCCGAGCCGTAGATGGTGTGAAAGTCGAGTTGGTCTTCGGTAGCGTCGAGGTTGAACATCAGGTCGAACACCATCTCGTTGACCTCGTCGGGACGGCAATTCGGCTTGTCGACTTTGTTGATAACCACGATAGGCTTCAAGCCGATTTGTATAGCCTTTTGGAGCACGAAACGGGTTTGCGGCATAGGACCTTCGAAGGCGTCAACCAAGAGCAGACAGCCGTCTGCCATGTTGAGCACGCGTTCGACCTCGCCGCCGAAGTCGCTGTGTCCCGGGGTGTCGATGATATTTATCTTGTAGCCCTTGTAGTTGATTGACACGTTTTTCGAAAGAATAGTGATGCCACGTTCGCGCTCGAGGTCGTTGTTGTCGAGCATAAGCTCGCCGGTTGTCTGATTGTCGCGAAACAGGTGTCCTGCCATCAACATTTTGTCGACAAGCGTAGTCTTTCCGTGGTCGACATGGGCAATAATTGCAATGTTTCTAATGTTCTGCATATATCCTCTTACTATTTTGTCTGCAAAATTACTCATAATTTTCGGGATATATATGTTATAGAGCATATTTTTTTATGGAAAGGTGTAGAGGTAAGGGGTGTAGAGTGTAGAGTGTAGAGTGTAGAGTGGAGAGTGGAGAGGTGAGAGTTGGGGAATGGTCAGAAAGTCGTTTTTGTTTTACGGAATGTTTTATTTTGCCGTTTTTCGACTTTTTGACCAAAACATTTACCATTAAGTAGTGTTGTACAAGCAAGAACTGATATTAAGAAAATGAAATTACAAGTAAAAAAGTTATTTTTAGTGCTGGCAATGTCAAGTGTTGTCGGTGAAAGTTATGCAGACACGCTGACGCTTGAGCAGTGTCGCACGATGGCATTAGCCAACAACAAGGCTATGCAAATTGCGCGCGAGCGAGTGAACTCAGCCGACTATCAGAAGCAGGAGGCGCGCGCTGCCTATTTGCCCGGATTCGATTTGACGATGTCGTATCTTCACAATCAAAAGCAAATCTCGCTGTTGGAGTCGGACCAATATTTGCCGACGAAGTCGTTTAACCCGGCATCGGGAGAGTATGAATTCAATTTGGTAACCGGACCTGACGGGAATCCGGCTACTACGCCCGACGGAGGAGTAATTCCGTCGCAAGTGGCAATGATTCCCAAATCGGCAATGACCTACGACGTGCGCAACGTGTTTGCCGGAGCGGTCACGCTCACGCAACCGTTGTATATGGGTGGTAAGATTCGTGCGCTCAACAAGATGTCGGACTACGCTAAAGATTTGGCTGAAAGTCAGGTGGGTAACGAGGCAAAAGAGGTAGTCTATATGGTCGACGAGGCATATTGGCAGGTGGTTTCGCTTGCTGCAAAAAAGCGTCTTGCCGATAGCTATATAGCGTTGTTGGACACGTTGAATCGCAACGTCAAGGCGCTTGTGAGTCAAGGGTTGGCGACCAAGTCGGACCTGCTGTCCGTTGAAGTTAAGCAAAACGAAGCTCAAATCGACTTGACGCGCGTTGTCAACGGTATGGAACTGTCGCGAATGGCATTGGCGCAGATATGCGGTCTGCCGCTCGACAGCAAGCCTGCGGTTGCCGACGAGCAAGGGGCGTTGACGGCGGCAAGTGCCGACGACACGTCGTTCGAGATGTCGGAGGTCTACAGCAATCGTAACGATATTCGCAGTCTGGATTTGGCGGTGAAAATCTATGAGCAGAAGCAGAACGTGGTTCGCGCCGAGATGCTTCCGTCGGTGGCTCTCGTCGGAGCATACAGCATGACGAACCCTAACGTGTTCAACGGTTTCGACAAGAGTCTGAAGGGAATGTTCAGCATAGGTGCAATGGTCAAAGTGCCGTTGTGGCATTGGGGCTCGAATTACAACAAACTTCGGCAAGCTCGTAGCGAGGCATTTGTCAAGCGGCTCGAACTCGACGAGGCTAAGGAAAAGGTCGAATTGCAAGTCAACCAAGCAGCATATCGCACTGCGGAAGCGCAGAAAGTGTTGAAATCCACGACGAGCAACCTCGCAAAGGCTGACGAAAATCTTCGTCAGGCGCATTTGGGATATGGCGAGGGCGTGATGACTCTCGACAACGTGATGACCGCGCAAACGGCGTGGCTAAAGGCAAACTCCGAGAACATCGATGCTCTTATCGACGTGCGCTTGTGCAACGTCTATCTGCAAAAGGTTAAAGGCATTCTATCATACGAATAATAACAAAAACAAATACATAAAAATGGAAAAACTTGATATTCAAAATAGCACAAACGAGGCTGTCAAACGCAAAGAGAAAGCGCTGTTTGTTGCATTAGGACTTTCGACAGTTGTTGTGATAATTCTTGCCATAATCGGCTTCCTGTTGATAAATAAAGAGGATACGACGATGCAAGGCGAAGTCGATGCCAATACGGTTCGCGTGTCGGGACTGATGCCGGGACGTGTCGAGAAATTGTACGTCAAAGAAGGCGACGTTGTTCATACCGGCGATACGCTTGCCAAAATCTATTCGGCGACTGTCGATGCGAAGTTGGCACAAGCACTTGCAGCAAAAGATGCCGCCGAGGCGATGAGTCGTAAGGCAAATGCCGGTACGCGACGTCAGACGGTGGCTGCGGCAAAAGAACTTGTCGAGCAGGCACAAGCGTCGGTCGACATTCATCGCAAGACCTACGAACGCCTCGAAGCGCTCTACAAGCAAGACGTGGTGACCGCACAAAAGCGCGACGAAGCGCGTGCCGCCTACGATGCCGCCGTGGCTCAACTCAATGCGGCAAAGCAGCAGTACGATATGGCTCTCGAGGGTGCGCAAATCGAAGACCGTCAGGCTGCCGAGGCACGCGCAAAGGCTGCTGCCGGAACTGTTGCCGAGGTGGAATCGATTATCGAAGACCAATATCTCGTGGCTCCTTGCGACGGCGAAATCAGCGACATTTTCCCTCACGAGGGCGAACTCGTGTCGACCGGTACGCCGATAATGAACGTGCTCAAACTCGACGACAAATGGCTCGTTTTCAACATCCGCGAGACCGATTTGCAGCGTTTTACAGTTGGCAGCAGCGTCAAAGTGCATATCCCGGCTTTGGCAATGAAAGAAGCCGAGGCAACGGTCTATTATGTAAAGGATATGGGCGAATATGCAACGTGGCGTGCCACAAAAGTTACGGGGCAATACGACAGCAAGACCTTCGAAGTGCGTATGCGCCTGCGTGACGATTTGAAGGAATTGCGTCCGGGAATGAGTGTAATCGTTAAGTAAACGCTATGCTGTTTAGATTGATAAAAGCATCGGTGTTGCGCGAAGTGGGCAAACTGTCGGGTCGCTGCGTCTATATTTTTTCGATGATAGTGATACCGCTTGCCGGGCTTTTCATAATGACATCGCTGATGGCAGACGGCTTGCCAATGTCGGTGCCGACGGCTGTTGTCGACCTTGACAATACGCATGAGACGAGAGCCATCGTGCGTAGCCTCGAGGCATCGCCGGAAGTTAAGGTGGTGTCGCGCCCGAACAGTTATGCAGAAGCGCTGGCGCAGATGCGTCGCGGGGAGATCTATGGCTTTTACGTTATCCCTGCCGACTATACGCGCGACATTCTTGCCGGACGAGATGCGCGGCTGTCGTACTATACCAACAGCACTTTCTTCGTGCCGGCATCATTGCTCTATCGCGGCTTGAAAACCAACGCAACGGTAGCCTCGGCAGATGTCGTTAGAGCTTATCTCCTCGAAAACGGGTCGACCGTCGACCAAGCTCAAGCCATGTTGCAACCCGTGCATCTCCAGACCAATTTATTGGGC
>JAQXVL010000199.1 GCA_029224905.1 Bacteroidales bacterium | reverse complement strand
AGGTACTGCGGCTGATGCGCCGGCACTACGACCGCGCGCTGTTTGCCGACAAGATTGCGCGCATCCGCGAAGTGATGCCCGACGCGTTTATCGGCGTCGACCTGATTACCGGCATGCGCGGCGAGACACCCGAGCGTTTCGAAGATTCGTACGAATTCATCGCCGGACTCGACATCACGCGACTTCACGTGTTTACCTACTCCGAGCGGCCCAACACCCAAGCGCTGAACATCGACTACGTCGTATCGCCGCAAGAGCGACACGAGCGCACGCGGCGGATGATGGCGCTGAGCGACCGTAAGTTGTCGGCGTTTATCGACAGTCGGCTCGGCGAAACGCGACCCGTGCTGTTCGAGCACACGCTGCACGGCACGACCATGCACGGCTTTACCGACAACTATCTGCGCGTCGAGGTCGAAGCCGACCCGCAATTGTTCAACACCGTAGTCCCCGTACAACTCGTCAAGGCGAAAGGCAGTGACGACACAATAATTGGCAAATTACCATGAACAAAATCGTTGAAAAAATAGTATATTCCCCACTCAACGCCCTACTCCACGGACTTGCACATCTGCCGTTCGGCGCACTCTACGCCGTGAGCGACTGCCTCTGCTTTGTGGTTCACCGCGTGGCGCGCTACCGTCGTCGCATCGTCGAAGCGAACATCAATGCGTCGTTTCCCGAGAAGAGCGAACGCGAGCGCCGCGAGATTGTCGACAAGTTTTACCGACACTTCTGCGACACGTTCGTCGAGACCATTAAGTTGCTGCATATCAGCGAAGAAGAGATGCGCGAGCATATGCGTTTCGAGGGCTGCGAACAGATAGAAGCCTACGTACGTCAAGGTCGTTCGGTGGCAGTCTATGCGGCACATTTCGGCAACTGGGAATGGCTAACGAGCATCGTGCTCTGGGGCGACTTCGGCGAGAACGTTCGTTTTTCGCAGGTCTACCGGCCGCTGCGCAACAAGTGGTTCGACGAGTTCTACTACAAGTTGCGCGGGCGCTTCAACACCGTGTCGATACCGAAGACCAACGTGCTACGGACGCTGTTAGGCTTCCGCCGCAGCGGAGGCTACGTCACCGGCTTCATCTCCGACCAAAAGCCCAGCCACAACGACGGGCATCACAGCGTGGAATTTCTGGGGCAGCCGACGCCGTTTATCACCGGTACGGAACTAATACTGAGGAAACTCGACCCGGCGGTGATGGTGTTCGACGTCGAAAAGACGTCGCGCGGACACTACACCATAAAACTGGTGAAAATCGCCGACAGTGCGGCGGCTACCGAGGAATATGAAATCACCGACACCTTCGCACGACATTTAGAACAAAACATACGACGCCAACCCGAAATCTGGCTGTGGTCGCACAACCGCTGGCGCCGCCCGAAACACTAAGAGCTAAATAAGACAATGAAACCCATAGGAGTCATCATCCTCAACTGGAACGGCGCGGAGTTGCTGCGCCGCTATCTGCCGTCGGTAGTAGCCAACAACGACGACCGGTTAGCAGACGTTGTCGTGGTCGACAACGGCAGTACCGACGCATCGGTCGAAATCGTGCGCAACGAATTTCCGAGCGTTAAGTTGCTGCAATTCAGCGAAAACTACGGCTATGCCGAAGGCTACAACCGCGCGCTGGCGCAACTCGACTACCGTTACAGCGTGCTGCTGAATTCCGACGTTGCCGTCGGCGAAGGCTGGCTTCAACCGCTCTACGACTATATGGAAGCAAATAGCGAGGTTGCGGCGTGCCAGCCGAAGATACTCTCCGACACCGACCGGACGAAATTCGAATATGCCGGCGCCTGCGGAGGCTTTCTCGACAAGCACGGCTATCCGTACTGCCGCGGACGAATCTTCGACACCGTCGAGACCGACAACCACCAGTACGACGAGCCGATAGAGGTGTTTTGGGCAACCGGAGCCGCGCTGTTTGTACGCACCGAGATTTACCTCAATGCGGGCGGACTGGACAAAGACTTTTTCGCGCATATGGAAGAAATCGACCTCTGCTGGCGCATCCACCGCAAGGGCTACAGCATCCGCGTTGTTCCCTCGTCGACCGTCTATCACCTCGGCGGCGGCAGCCTTCCGGCATCAAATCCGCGCAAGACCTACCTGAACTTCCGCAACAACCTGTTTTTGTTGTACAAAAATTTGCCGGTGCGCCGCGGACGTTGGGTGCTGCTGACCCGTCGTCTCTACGACACACTGGCATGGGCAATGTTTGTAGTGAAGCTGGATTTTGCCAACGCTAATGCCGTTTGGCAAGCGCATCGCGACTTCAGCCGGCAACGTCACCGCTACGACGGCACGCAGCCATTCCGGTCGATAGAATGCGACTTTGCGTGCTTCCGCAAAAACATCATCACGGCATACTATCTGCGCCGCAAAAAGACCTACAAAGACTTATAGCGCAGGCGGGCAGAGGCAGCGACGGATGCGACAGATGAGCGACAGGAAACGGTGCTCGTAGAACTCGGCAACTTTTCCCGAGGGCTTGTAGAGGCGCGAGAAAGCGTGCGCCACGACGGCACTTTCGAGGTTTGTGTGGATGAGCATTTCCATATACTCGCAAGCGAGGGGAATGCGCAGCGGCAGGCACTTGCTGTCGGGCGTGGGCGACACGAACGACGGGTCGACGTAGGCAGCCAACTTCAAGGCGATTTCGCAAATAGCGCTGTCGACATAGAGCGCGAGCAACGGTCGGTCGTCGGCGGTGACGGCATGTGGCGGACGCTCTTCGCTGAGTCGCTCCAGATAGGAACACTCGGCGCACATTTGGTCGACAATCGAATCCATGTCGACAACCATAGACACAACTACAAAGTCTTGTTTTTCAGTGTTTTGAATATTTTCCATGATATTAAAATTATAAGAATTAATACTAAAACCAAACCGATTTTCAGCCTCAAAGGTCGCTGCGGCTCGACGACAACCTGCTCCGTGTGCGACGAGGAGGTCGATGCACGAAGCGAGTCGGCAACGACGGCTACCGTTTGCACCGAGCCTGCGGAGCGCCGATGCGACGAGAGCGAAGTGCGGCTTACCGCCTTTACGGCAGAGCGTCCGGCGCAGTCGGGCGGAAAGAATTCGATGCGCGTCACGACCAAATCGTGCGCCGACGAATCGGTGACGTCGACGACTGTCGACAGGCTGCCGGTCGACACCGCTACCGTGTCGGACGTTGCAGCCACAGCCACCGCCTTCTGTCGACTTCGGCAAGCCGTCAGCAACGTGCTAACGAGAGCTGCGACCAGGGTCAGCGCTATGAAATTCTTCATTTAAATAAAGACGATAGAGTCGGCTTTGGGAAAGGAAGTAGCGCGAAGCACGACTCGCGGTTAACACTCGGCAAAGCGCATCGCTCAAGTCCAAGCCATGGCGTTGGCGGAGGTCGCTTACCTTTTCAAAAATCTCAATCCACATATCGCGGCGAGGTCCCTTTACGGGGCACTCACAGCCGCGCGACATCAACGAAATTACGCGCCGAGCATAAGCATAACTGACGTCATAAAAGGGGCAGCCCTTAGCGAGGACTCGCCGGGTGAGTTCATATTCGCCCAAGCTCTGTCCGCTAAGCGCTGCCTCGCGGCGTTGACGCTTATACTCCTTGCATAACTCGAAGAGCCAAATTCGCCTGTTGTGTTTCATGGTAAATAGTTATTTCGTTGTTTTTCGCAGGCAAAGATAATGCAAAAATTGGCATTTTACAAGTCAGATGTGGTATTTTTACCATTTTTAAGAAATGGGAGGGAGAAGCGCCTGCGGCGCGGTTATTCGGCATCTTGCGCTGCGTGGTATAGCCGGATGGGGCTAACGGGAGTGATGGGACGACGCTACATTACGTTAAACGCTCGGTAAAAATAAATATTTAATGAAATTTTTCTTTTATTATTGTAGAAATAAAAAAATAATACGTACATTTGCAGCGGAAAGCCGAGAGCGTATTTCGGCAGGGTAAAATAGAGATTGTAAAAAAGACAAAAACAATAACCCTAAATAAAATTATAACAATGATTAAAGTAGGTATTAACGGCTTTGGCCGTATCGGTCGCTTCGTATTCCGCGCAGCACAAAACAGAGATGACATTCAAATCGTAGGTATCAACGACCTTTGCCCGGTAGACTATTTGGCATACATGCTCAAATACGACACAATGCACGGCGCATTCCAAGGCACAATCGAGGCTGATGTAGAAAACAGCAAGCTCATCGTAAACGGTAAAGAAATCCGCGTAACAGCAGAACGTAACCCGGCAGATTTGAAATGGAACGAAGTTGGCGCAGAATATGTAGTAGAGTCAACCGGTTTGTTCCTCACAAAAGAGAAAGCACAAGCTCACATCGAAGCAGGTGCAAAATACGTTGTAATGTCGGCACCTTCTAAAGACGACACTCCTATGTTCGTATGCGGTGTAAACTTTGACAAATACGAAAAGGGTACACAATTCGTATCGAACGCATCGTGCACAACAAACTGCTTGGCACCGATTGCAAAAGTGTTGAACGACAAATTCGGTATCACAGACGGTCTTATGACAACCGTACACTCAACAACTGCAACACAAAAGACAGTTGACGGTCCTTCTATGAAAGACTGGCGCGGTGGTCGTGCAGCATCGGGCAACATCATCCCGTCGTCGACAGGTGCAGCAAAGGCAGTAGGTAAAGTAATCCCCGAACTTAACGGCAAACTTACCGGTATGTCGATGCGCGTTCCGACTTTGGACGTATCAGTAGTAGACCTTACCGTAAACTTGGCTAAGCCTGCAACTTACGCAGAAATCTGCGCAGCAATGAAAGAGGCTTCTGAAGGCGAACTCAAAGGCGTGCTCGGCTACACAGAAGATGCAGTTGTATCGTCTGACTTCCTCGGCGACACTCGCACATCAATCTTCGACGCAAAAGCAGGTATCGCTTTGACTGACACATTCGTAAAAGTTGTATCTTGGTACGACAACGAAATCGGTTACTCTAACAAAGTGCTCGAACTCATCGCTCACATGGCGAAAGTTAACGCTTAATCTACCGATTAATATAATAAAGAGGGTGTATCAATTTGATGCACCCTCTTTTTTGTGTGGAATTCCACTTGCAAAGTCATATACGACATAGCATTGCCAATGAGCAAAATCTATACAATTTAGCTCATTGGGGTTGATTGTCAGGCTCTTCCCAAATGCCGCAAGCTCTTCGAGCCAGCATATAGACGATAATATAGCGCCTAACGCGCGGTTATATACTTGATTATCAACCAGGTATGGTCACGGCTTGCTGCGACCGGGTATGGCGGAGGTACAAATTGGAGCGAATGAGAATCCACAGCGTCTCGAAGATACGCTGTGGATGGGAGCGTCGGAGACGCGCCGGTCTTAGTAGCAGAAAAGAAATCAGGGATTTGAAACCTGAAATCGGTCTATAACCACGAAACAGACATCTACTATCACGACCGAGCATCTCCGAAGCTCGCACACCTAACTTACTGACATTCCCCACGTTAAGCCTCTCCGAGGCTGAACGCGGGGTTTACCACAACCTGACCGTCACCGACGGTCATCAACCTCATCGTATCTTCGACACGATGAGGTAGCACAGCCAGTCCATCGCCTGCTCGGTCGCACCTAGACGCTATATAGCGGAGCGTTGCTCCGCGGTTAGGTGGTTAAGAGGTTATTAGGCGCTGACGCACGGTTAGGCGGCAGCTTGCGCTGCGTGGGATAGTCCGATAATGATGCCTAAACCTTCTGCCGCATCGAAGATGCCTTCTAACCGCATCGTCAGATGCCGCATAACCGCGAGATAGCGCAGAATAACCGCATCGAAGATGCCGCATAACCGCATCGAAGATGCCTTCTAACCGCATCGTCAGATGCCGCATAACCGCGCGAAGCGCCGAATAACCGCATCGTCAGATGCCGAATAACCGCATCGTCAGATGCCGAATAACCGCGCAACGCGCCGCATAACCGCATCGCCGGATGCCGCATAACCGCGCGAAGCGCCGAATAACCGCATCGAAGATGCCTTCTAACCGCATCGTCAGATGCCGAATAACCGCGCAACGCGCCGAATAACCGCATCGAAGATGCCTTCTAACCGCATCGAAGATGCCGCATAACCGCGCGATAGCGCCGCATAACCGCATCGCAAGATGCCGAATAACCGCGCCGTAGGCGCTTCTCTCTCATTTGTTAATGTATTTAAAGTTTTGTTTACAATATATAAAACACACGCAAAACACTAAAAAAAGTAAAGAAAAACGGTCTGAAATAAAAAAATTAATTGTAGATTTGTAGAAATTTCGTGTAGAAAGCGGTTTCCGGGCGGGGAAAGAGCCGGGTAAGCGAGTTATGGATTAACAAAACCGCGCTGAAACCGGGGAAAACCAAAAGGAAACGAGCTTGAAAACGTTAAATTTAATACAATAAACATTAATAGTAACTTAATTCAAACCTTGAACATAAACAAACAAAAAGTAATTATGAGAAAACAGGTATTGCTTCTGTTATTTTCCCTTTTTGCGGTTGTGGGTTATGCTCGCACTGTCCAAGGCGTAGTAACCCAAGCCTCCGACAAGGAGCCATTAATTGGCGCCACAGTCAAGGTAGTGGGCACATCGCGTGCGACAGCAACCGACTTCGACGGAAAATTTACAATCGAAGCCAAGGACAATGACGTCCTGGAAGTTTCTTACATCGGTATGACCACGGAGAAAGTTAACGTGGGCGGACGCGATGTTGTCAACATTGAGTTGAAAGACAACTCACAAGTTCTTCAAGAGGTAGTTGTGACCGCCATGGGTCAGACACAAGAGAAGAAAAAACTTAACTTTGCGGTACAGTCGCTGGATTCAGAGGACGTAACCGCCGGAAACTCAGCGAACTTTGCCAACAGCCTACAAGGTAAGGTATCAGGTTTGCAAGTGTCGACCGGAGGTAGTTCGCCGAACTCATCGACACAGGTGATTATCCGTGCGATATCGTCAATCAACCCATCGCAAAGCAACGAGCCGCTAGTCATCATCGACGGCATGCCGGTACGCGGCAGCGGTTCAAGTCTCGGAGACCTTAACCCCAACGACATTGAAAACATGAGCGTGCTGAAAGGCGCGGCAGCATCAGCCCTTTACGGACAGGAAGCTGCCAACGGCGTAATCATGATTACAACGAAGAAAGGTTCAGCCGGACAAATCAAGGTAACAGCACAAGGCAGTTGGGAAATCAACAACTGTATCCGCGTGCCGAACATCCAAGACAAGTTTGTCGGCGGAGCACAAGGTTTCTATAAGGAAAACACAGCAGGCGGTTGGGGTCCGTACGCAAACTGCGACGACACCATCTACGACAACGTAGGCAACTTCCTCGGCACAGGTTTTATGCAGAAATACGACTTGTCGGTGAGCGGCGGTAGCGAAAAATTTAACGCCTATGCATCAGCAAGTTACATGAACAACGAGGGTGTTGTACCGAACGACTACAAGAACCGTTTGAACATCTTCCTCAAGGGCGAATACAAGCCGTCGGACAAGATAACCATTCAACTCTCGTCGAACTTCATCAACAGCAAGAGCCGCGGCTTTGGCAACTCGATGTCGACCATCTACGGTTGGGCAATCAACAAAGATATGGCAGACTACGTTACCACCGAAGGCCGACCCAACTGGGCATGCCGTTACGACAATTGGGATGCTCTGACCGACGCACAAAAGATTGCGGCAGCAGCATCGCCCTACTTCGGTCGCTACATGGACAAATCGGAGACCGAATCGACTCGTATGATTTTGAACGGTCAAATCAGCTACGAACCGGTTAAGCGCCTCATATTCACGGGTAAATTAGGCTACGATAAGGGCTTCAGCGACTACGAATCGTACTCGGTATCGCGCTTTGTCGACAGCGACTTCGAAGACCCGAACAACAGTGCTTTCAGCGACTATCGCTATAAATTCGGTGCGTTCTCTTATCAACCGTCGAACAGCACTCAATTTACGGCACAAATTATGGGTACATACAACTGGCAAGTATGCGACGATTTGAACATCAACATTCTCGCCGGTCTTGACTATAAAGAAAACCGCAGCAAAGAAGCATCGTTGGGCGGACAAGAGTTTATGCTCGACGGCGACTTCTACTCGTTTATGAACACTAACCCCGACACGTTCACTACTGCATCGGCATCGGGCTACTATATGTCGATGTATCGCACCAACCGCAACAAGTTCGGCTACTTCGGCGAACTTCGCTTCGACTATAAAGGTATGGCACAATTGTCAGTGACAGGCCGTTATGACGGTAGTTCGACACTCAAGCAAGTAGATTGCACATACTTCTATCCGTCAGTAACGGGTGGTATCATCTTCTCGGAATTGTTTAAGATACAGAGCGACTGGTTCTCTTACGGTAAGATTCGCGGTAACTGGGCGAAGGTTGGTAAAGACGCTCCGGCATATCGCTTCACACAATCGTATAAGAACTGGGAAGTGTTCCCCGACGGTGGCTGGGGTATCGACGCAACGACAGCAGTAGCAACCGAACTCGTACCTGAGATGACGAATTCTTGGGAGGTTGGTGCCGACTTGCGTTTCTTCGACTCGCGCACACGTTTGGACGTAGCATGGTATTCGACCACAGTCGACAACCAAATCGTAACCGTTCGCGTATCGCCGACATCGGGTAACATTCTTCAAACACGTAACGAGGGTAGCATCGAGAACAAGGGTCTTGAAATGACGTTGTCGCAAGACATTCTTCGCAGCAAAGACTTCTCGTGGACGGCAACAGCCAACTTCTCGTTCAACCGCGGTAAAGTAAAATCGCTTCCGGAAGACGTATCAGAGTTGACCGGCACACAATATGGCGACATCTTCCCGTCGGCATTCCTCGGCGGTTCGACAACGGGTGTAACCGGTAAGGACTACGAGCGCACTCCCGACGGACAAATCATCTGTAACGAGAACGGTTATCCCGTAATCAGTTCAGTGAAGAACACGCTGATTGGTAACCGCGAGCCCGACTTCTTGCTCGGTCTTGGTTCTTCGTTCACATGGAAAGCGTTGTCGGTAAGCTTTCTTATCGACGGACGTTGCGGCGGCGATGTAGTAAACGTAACACGTCGCGGTTTGAACTCGAACGGTATGGAAAACTTGTTGACGAAATATCGCAACCACGAAGTAGTAATAAAAGGTGTAGTTCCGCAAGCAGATGGCACATATGCAAAGAACACCACCCCGGTAGTACTCGACAGCAACTTCGTCAACAACTACTACAACTCAGTATCGTCGAACTTCATCGAAGATGGTTCATACATACGTTTGAGCCACGTAACCTTAGGCTACGACTTGACCCGTCACTTGTCGAAGAACTGCCCGATCAAGGGACTGAAGGTTTCGGCAACAGGACGTAACTTGTTCCTTCTCACCAAGTACACCGGCTCCGACCCGCAAATTCTTGCAGGCACAGGTGGTGGTACAGGTTCTGCCGGTATCGACAACTACAGCGTGCCGACCACTCGCAGTTTCAATTTCTCACTTAGTGCTACCTTCTAAACATAATAGACAATATGGATAAACTGAAATTTATAGCAATGTCGTTGCTGCTTGGTGCGTTTGGCACGATAGGCACAACAAGTTGCGAAGACATACTCGACGATAACGTCAACCCCGACAAAGCATCCGGCGTATCGGCAGAGGTGGGGCTACCCGTTGTTGTCTTCTATGCGGCTCAAACGAACTTCGACCACGCGGAATACAACATCTACCTGTCGCAATGCTTGACCACTACGGGCAAGTCGCAAACAGGCTCTTATGCCTACAAGAGCGGCTGGGAATTTTTGACAATGAACCGTCACCCGCAATGGCGTCGTCACTTCTACGACTTGGGCGTAAACATCAACGAACTTATTAAGAACGCCGACGCAAGCAATTCGCCGAACTACACATTGATAGCACGCGCAATCCGCTTGATGTCGACCCAATTGACCACCGATGCCTTCGGCGATATGCCGTTGACGAATGCCTACAAGGTAAATTCGCCGACTTACGACACACAGGCAAGCATCTACAAATGGATGATGGAAGAGGCAGACGCCTTGATTGCCGACTTCGAAAATCCGGCGCTTACCGAGGCAGCAAGCAACCAAAAGATTACTGTTAAGCAAGACCGCGTCTATGCCGGCGACCTCAACAAGTGGAAAGGTTTGGTCTATGCAGTGAAAGCACGTCTGTTGCTGCGCAACATTCCGAACGTCGACACATCGGCAAAGACTTGCCAAGCCATCTACGATGCAGCACAAAAGGCAATCGACATCTGGCACAGCGACGCAACCTACGGCACATTCTTCGGCTGCGAACCGCGCTACAACTTCGACGGCGGCAGCCAACAACAGAACTGCCCGTGGAGCGACGCACAACCGATTATCAACTCGTGGGAATCGCGTAAGAACCTGCTCACCGAAGCTGTTCCGTCGAAATTCCTTATGGAGAACTGCTTAGGCGTGTTCAACCAAGCAAACGAGAACAATGCCGGCGCATTCGTAACCAACCGCGGTTATGCCGACGACCCGCGTGCGAGCCTTCTCTTCACACCGCGTACAGGTCCGACATCGGCAACCAACACAACAGCAAAAATCAAACTTCGCTGGTTGGAAAACAACATCGGTTGCGGTACATCGTTCAAGGCAGCGAACTATCCCGACCTCTACATGGGCGCATATGCAGGCAGCGTGTCGAGCTACGTACCCTTGTTCACAATGGAAGAGCTCTACTTCATCCAAGCAGAGGCAAAATACTGGATGGGCGACAAGACTACAGCATGCCAATTGGCAAAAGAGGCAACACGTGCTAACATCGAACGTCACCTCGAAGCATTCCAGAAGAAATATCCGGAAGTGCTCTATCCGGGCAACGTAATCGCTACCGGCTATCAAAAACTTGATGCACGCGAAAACACAGCAGCGAAGAAAGACGAATTTACGCTTTCGAAAGCACGCTGGGAAGCAACAGTCGACGCATTCATCGAAGACAAAGACCAAGAAGGTGAAAAAGTGACACCGGTAATGGGCGTAACCAATGCAAAAACACCGGGTAACCACCACTGGTTCTTCAATGAGTCGGAATATACGCTGAGCGACTTGATGATGCAGAAATACGTGGCAATGTATATGCAAGCGGAGCAGTGGACCGACCTTCGTCGCTACCACTACAGCAACGAGCGCAACAAATACGGCATCGGCCCGAACCAAGAAATCGTATATCCGGGACTTCGTCGTCCGTACAACCTCTACGCACCGTACTGGGTAGACGGCTTGACCGAAGAGCAAAAGGAAAACACTTGGATTCAACGTTACAACTACGACCCCGAAACCGAAGACAAGTACAACAAGGCAGAATTGGAACGCCTTGGAGCATACAAGAACCACTTGTGGCTGCGTAAGCCGATGATTTGGGCAGAGCAAGCAGGTGTAAGAACATCGTTGACTGCAGAATAATTTTAAATGAATAAAGTTATGAAATTACAATATAAAATAGGAACAATAGCAGTTGCACTACTTGCAATGACATCGTGCGACATGCATGACCCGTTTGAAGACATCATGGAGGTGGGTCAAGCCCTACCGACGGTGTCGTGGGAATTGTCGGGAACGGTAGCAAACGCGGGCGATAACGTGGCTTTCCTCGGAAAGTACTACACCGACCCGGAACACTTGGTAGACCACTCGGAAGTGTGGGCACTCGTATCGCAAACCGAATCGGGCGAAGCAACACTTAAGTTGTCGACCGTATTGGCATACACAAAATCGTTCGGAAGTTCGGACACCATCCGCGCTAACCAATGCATTGCGAAGTATCCTCATTCGATGGCAGAATGGGACGGCTACGAATATGTGTTGAACGCAACATTCCCGACGTCACAGACCCTGAAGACCCTCTCTTGGGGCAATACGACAGACTGGGAAGCCGACAAGTTTAACTCATACTTCCCCGCAAACTTCAAAGAAGAATTCGTTGAGACCGTCATCGACTACTTGACGACCGACGCATACTACACCGACCTTCGCTACGTCTACGTCAACTACGCATTCACACCGGCTCAATTCCAAAGCGTAGCAGCAAAGCATAGCGAGCTCGACGCAGCCGTTCTCGAATCGATGATAAAAGAAGAAAGCGGCGACAAGTCGGATGTATGGTATACCAACACCGAAAACGTTGTGGCACGCTACTACAAGACAATCGACAGCGAGGGTAAGACCGTCTACAACGAGGTAGGACTCGACTACGAGAATCCCGACGTGGCGCTCTACGACGTGTATGAATCGTCGCCTTGGGTGTTCTGCCGCTACGACGACGACCAAGGAAAGGTGCTGACATCGGTACGTCCGGCATATATGCCCTACTTCAAGGATTTGATATCGTTGATACCGTTCCAAGACTGGGTATACAACTCAGCTGAGAAACAATACGCCGTATCGTTCAACCGCGAATACAAGATGGGCGTAACGTTCAAAGTTGTCGACACCGTAGGCAATGTAGGCTACACTACAGATGTAATGGAAGTTTCTCTTAACTAAAAAACTACGAACAAATGAAGAAGTTAATTAAAAATATTTGTTTACTCGCCGCTATGGTGTTCGCAGTGAGCGCCTGCACGGAAAACGACCCGGAATATACGACGTTTCCGAGCAAGGACGTAGATTTCCAATATAGCGTAGCGCCTAACGAAGCCGGCGAAATAGAATATGCACTCGACTACTACGTTGTATCGACCATCCAATTCACGAACACGTCGGCAAAAAGCGGCAACGTGACATGGGACTTCGGCGACGGTACGACGTCGAACGAGCAAAATCCGCAGAAGAAGTACGACCAAGCCGGCACATATCAAGTGACATTGACCATCGACGGCGTTGGCAAACGTACTTACCCGATTATGATTTACGACATCGCTCCGGTACTTTCTATCAAGGAAAAGAGCGCCGACATAATCTTGGCAAACGACGTAACCGTCGACTTCGACATCTTCTTGCCGAACCCGGAAAAATTGAAAGTTCGCTACGATTGGACCTTCCCGGAAGGCACAATTGACGAAAACGGCAACGAAATCACTTCGTTCACCGGCTATGCCGACACGGAAGGCAATATCGAATATCCGGGCAAACTTCGTTTCCGCAACATCGGTTCGCAAAAGATTACCCTTAAAACGACATTCGACCTCGACGGCGAAAACCGTACTCTTCAAGACTCATACGTAAACGTACAAGTAGGTTCGCCCGTTCCGGCAAAGACCCTCTACTATGCAGTGTATGGCGGCAACGTGAAGGCTATCAAACTTCTCGACGAATCGCAACTTCCGGCAGGCACCAAGAACCTTCCGTTCGATATGGGTGTCAAGAGCGGTACAACGCCGATGAACCTCGTGTTTGCAACCGTTGACGACGAAACAACCGAAAGCGGTAAGGCATCTTACCTCTACATCCTCGACGCAGGTAAGCAATATACCTACATCAACGACGAGGCAGGCGTCTACGGCGACGGTAAAATCAACGTGATGAATCCCGACGGATCAGGCGTAAACGTGTTTGTAACCAACGTAGGTCAAGGCGCATTCTTCGACCCGTACTTCGGCTGTCAAGACGGCACCAACCTGCTCTACTCCGACCGTAACACCGGTCTGCGCAAGCTCGACCTGAAGAGCCGCGGCGAAGTTGAGAAGAACGACTACTTCCTGACGAACGACTACCTCGGCTACTACGGCCGTACGTCGCTTGCTTACGGTGCAATCAGCTGTACGATTTTGAAAGACAGCAAGGGTACTTACTGGTGGGGCAAATGCTTCAACGGTAACGGTATCTTCCGCTTCAAAGCGTCCGACATCATCTACTACAAAGACACTCAAGCAGCGCCGAACAAGGCAATCCTCGACTCACGTAACTTGAAGTGCTTCATGATTGACGAAAAGTTGAACAAACTCTACGTATTCCGTACGAAAGACGCCGACAGCGGCTTCTACGAATATGCACTTCCGGCAGACGGTCAAGACGTAGGCACCCCGGCATTCAAGAGCCTGATGGAAGCCGACGCAGTCAACTCGACAGCCGACGAAGGTCTCTTCTGTACGCAGATGGCACTCGACCCGGCAACCGGTTACGTATACTTCGGCTTCAACAAGGGCAAAACCGACACATCGGCATTTGCAACAGGTCTTCTCTACTACGACCCGTCGAAAAAGGCTATTAAGAAGACGATTGTTACCGACAAAGTTTTGGGCGTTGCAATCAACAATGAAGCAACAAAATTGTTCTAAGACTTAAAAAGCTGACAAAAGCCGTTCCCAGCCCGTTACGGAAAGGAGCGGCTTTTGTTACATTAAAAACAACCTTTCAAGAAACCAACGAAAACCGAAAATGAGCTTAAGAATACTCGCCGCGGTTATGGCAATAGCGGCAACCCTAAGCGCCTCAGCGACCAAGCGGGAGCAACGAGGCACCTGGATGTCGGCGCTTTCAGGCGACTGGCCCAACGCAAAAATAGTGTCAGCGAACGTTGAGCGTCACAAATCGCTCTGCCTTGAGAACCTCGACACTATTCAAAAGTCGAACTTCAACACCATCTACTTCCACTCGCGCATCATGTGCGACGCACTCTACAATTCGGCATACGAGCCATGGTCGAGTTATGCGTCGGGACGCGGCGTGGAATGCCCGATAGACCCGCTGGGCTTCCTCGTGGAGAATGCCCACGCACGCGGCATCGAGGTCTATGCATGGCTTAACCCATATCGCTACATGAACCAATCGACATCGATGGGCACCTCATGGGGCGACAACCCGCTAAACTACGAAAACAGCCATCCCGACTGGTTAATCAAATGGGAAAACGGCTCCACGACGTGGACCATCCTCAATCCGGCACTCGACGAAGTGAAACAACGCATCGTCGATGTTATTGCCGACATTTTGAGCAAATATGACGTCGACGGCATCGTGTTCGACGACTTTTTCTACCAAAACGGACTTCCAATGTCGTACGACGCAACACAGTATAACGCCTACACGGCAGCGGGCGGCACACTGTCGCAAGCCGACTGGCGTCGCGAGAACGTCAACGACATGGTTCGTCGCGTAAACGCATACATCAAATCGACCAAGCCATGGGTACGCTTCGGCATCGGACCGGCAGGCGTAGCCAGCGGCAACAACCAGCCCGACGTAGCAGCCGCCCACGGCGTAGAGCCGTGCCCGGGCAGCGACTGGCAGTATAACGGCATCTTCTCCGACCCCGTACAATGGCTCGAAGAAGGCACAATCGACTTCATCTCGCCGCAAATCTACTGGAACATCGGCGCATCGAGCAACTTCGCAACCATCGCTCCGTGGTGGCATCGCGTGGTGAAAAAATTCAACCGCCACTGCTACGTCAGCCAAAGTCTGACGTCGAACCTCGACAACGCTTCGTCGATTGAAGAATTCTACAACCAAATACAAATCTGCCGCAGCAACGACGAACAAGACGCAAGCGGCATGATCTACTTCTGCTGGAAAAATCTGAAAAACAAGACAAAATCATACAACGGCAAGAACGTCAACCTGCCGACCTACTTGCGCTACAACGTGTTCAGCAACAAAGCGTTGCAACCGGTATGCTCGTGGATGCCGGCAACGTGCCCCGGCAGCATAACCAACCTGAGCCGCTCGGGACGCACACTGACATGGACGGGCGTTGAAGGCATGCGCTACACCATCTACGCAGTGCCCAAGAGCCTCGACCCGGCGAACTTCCACAAAGAAGAATGCTATCTGAAAGGCATATCCTACAGCGCATCGTACACCATCCCTGAAACCGACGCCAAATATCCCGGCTACGGCATTGCCGACGCCGACCTCGACAACTACAACTACGCCGTGTGTATCTACGACCGCTACGGCAACGAATATTCGGCATATTTTGCAGGCATAGCACCTGCGAGCGCAAGCCGCCCGACGCTGACCACACCAACGAACGGCGCGGTGGCACCTGCGGCATTCAATTTCGAATGGAACGGCAACAGCCAGATGTATGAAATCGTCGTGGCACGCAATGCCGACCTCACCGACATCGTCTACCGTCGCGAACAAGCCGAACGCAGCATCGCGGCAGCCGACGTAGCCAACTTCGAGCCCGGCACGACCTACTACTGGGCAGTCGTTGCCCGCAGCAACGGCGTGGCAGACCTTAAGAGCGACGTGGCAGAATTTACCGTCGACACCTTCCGCATCCTCAGCCCGAGCAACGAGGCAAGCGACTGCGCCGACGACGTAACAATCACGTGGAACGAGTTGGGAAACAACGTCGACTACACGCTGACGATAGCCACCGACAACGCTATGAACAAAGTGGCATACACAACAACCACCAAATCGTTGAAAGCCGACGTTCCGGCATATACGCTCAGCGGCAACAAGACCTACTATGCAACAGTGGCAGCTACCGTCAACGACCGCGACTACGCGACCAACGTAAGTTCGTTCAAAACGGCATTGATGGAAGGCCACGTTCCCGTGTTCATCAACCCGACAACCGACGGACAGACCATCCACAGCGACGAAATGGTAGAGGTAGAACCGCAACGAGGCATCACTCAACTGAAGATAATGATAGCCTCGACAACGGCGTTCTCGGCACGCTCGTCGTACAACGGCACATTTACCAATTTCGAGACGAAGACACCGGCGCTGAGCGAAATCAAACTCGGCTCGGCAACACTCGCCGACGGTAAGACCTACTACATCCGCGCCAACGTGTCGTATATCGGACCGGAAGGCTCGACCGTAACGACCGACTGGACAGAGCCTCGCTCGTTCGTCTACAGCGCAGAGCAAGGCGCAGTGGCATCTATCAAAGCCGACAGTGCACACTATAGCGCAGGCACAATCGTATGCGCCGCCGACGCAGCAGTGACAGTCTACACGGCAGATGGCCGCGAAGTCGCAGACGGACGCGCCGACGCAGCCGGACGCTTCGACGTGGTTGCTCTGCCGACTGGCGTCTACATTGCGAAAATCGCAGGCGCGGAAAAAGCGACAATCAAATTTGTAAAATCAGAATAAAATCAAACTACCGAAAATGAAACGACTCAGTCTGATAATTTGCGCGGCAATAATCGTCGCATGCAGCGCACTGACGGCAAGCGGACAGAAGCACGAGCACCGTGCGGTGTGGATGTCGGCATTCGTTGGCGACTGGCCGACGAGCCCTATTCTGGCTTCAAACCCGAATGCGCACAAGAATATCTGTAACAACAACCTCGACTCGTTGCAACGCAACCACATGAACGCCATCTACTACCATGTACGTACGATGTGCGACGCAATGTATAACTCGGCGTACGAGCCGTGGTCGAATTACGTGTCGGGCACCCGCGGCGTAGAACCGCCGTTCGACCCGTTTGCCTACCTCATCGAGAACGCGCACGCACGCGGCATCGAGGTCTATGCATGGCTTAACCCCTATCGCTATATCAACTCGATTTATGCCGAGGGCTACGGCGATGCCGGCGGCGACAAAAACTACGAAAACAGCCATCCCGATTGGCTGATAAAGTGGCAATACAGCGATGGCGGCAGCACCCGCACGTGGACCATCCTCAACCCGGCGCTCGAAGAAGTGAAGCAACGCATCGTCGACATCGTAGCCGACATAATGAGCAAATACGACATCGACGGCGTGGTGTTCGACGACTATTTCTACCAGAGCGGACTTCCAATGTCGTACGACGCAACACAGTATAATGCATACAAATCGGCGGGCGGCACGCTGTCGCAAGCCGACTGGCGTCGCGAGAACGTCAACGACATGGTACGCCGCGTCAACGCCTACATCAAGTCGACCAAGCCGTGGGTACGCTTCGGCATCGGTCCTGCAGGCGTAGCGTGTGGCACCAACCAGTCGTCGGTAGCCAAGAACTACGGCATCGAGCCGTGCCCCGGCTCCGACTGGCAGTATAACAGCATCTTCTCCGACCCGATAGCGTGGTTCAACGAAGGCTCAATCGACTTTATGTCGCCGCAGGTCTACTGGCCCATCAGCCCAGGCTCGTCAACCGACTATCAAGCCATCAGCGAATGGTGGTACAAGATGGCAGACAAGTTCAACCGTCACGCCTACATAAGCCAAGACCTGTCGAACTCATCAAGCCAAGCAGCCGCATTCTCGGAATTTTCGAAGGAAATCAACGTAACGCGCAATGCCGACACCAAAGCGGCATCGGGCACGGTCTACTTCCCGTGGAAGAGCCTGAAAAGCCTGACACAACGCGTCGACTCGAAGAACCAAACCCTGCTTAACTACTTGCGCTACAACACATTCCAAAACGTGGCACTTCCGCCGATAGTAACGTGGGTCAACACGACCTGCCCGGGACAAGTAACGAACGTAAGTCGCTCGGGCCGCACGCTGACATGGAACGGACCGGACAACGTGAAATTTACGGTCTACGCAGTGCCCAAATCGCTGTCGCAAGCGGCATTCGACAAGAACGAGCAATGCCTTAAGTTGGTGACCTACGCGAAGAGGTGCGAAATTCCGGCATACAACGCCAACTATCCCGAATTCGGAATCGCGGATGCCGACCTCGACAACTACAACTACGCAATAGCCGTTCTCGACCGCTACGGCAACGAATATAGCGCAGTGTTTGAAGGCGCGACAGTCAAACAGTCGGAAAAGCCGGTAATCACCTACCCGACGAACGGCGGCAAAGCCGGTGCTGCGTTCAACTTCACATGGACCGGCTCATCGTTGGTCTACGAAATCGCCATCGCTACCGACGCACAGATGAAGAATACGTTGGTAAAACGCGAAGTGACAGGCAATTCGATAGCCAGCGGCGACGTCTACGACTTCGACGCCGACAAGACTTACTACTGCCAAGTAGCGACACGCGAAAATAACGCGAGCGAAGCCATTTCCGACGTAGTAGCGTTCAGCGTCGACGCCTTCCACATCATCAGCCCGACAACGGGTGCAACCGACTGCGAAGACGACCTGACCATCACGTGGTCGGCAACCAACGGCGTAGCGTCGCACTTGGTGATTTGCAAAGAGGTAACAATGGAAAACGTGGTCTACGAAGCAACCGTCAACGCATCGCAGCATCAAGTTCCGGCATACACGCTTTCGGGCAACGTGACCTACTACGCCCAAGTGACGGCAGGCGACGTGGCAAGCAAGGTTGTATCGTTTACGGTTAAAAACATCGTACCGTCGAAGCCGACATTCGTCGTACCGGCAACGTCGGGCGCAACGGTCTACAACAACCAATGCATCGAGATAAATCCTGCACGCGGCATCACTCAATCGCGCATCGAAGTGTCGGCAAAGACCACCTTCCCGGCACGAACTTCGTACATCGTGACGAGCACAAACTTCGGCTTTAAGACTGCTGAATTGCAAAATGCCAAACTCGGCTCGTCGGCACTTGTCGACGGAACGACCTACTATGCTCGCGCGAAATTCTCGTACTACGACGAATCGCAGAAAACGAAAGATACGGAATATTCCGACATCGTAGAGTTTGTCTATAACGCAAACGGCGGCATCAACATCGTTGGCGTAGGCGGCATTCGCTTCGCCGACGGACGCATCTCGACCGGCAAGGCAGACGCCGACGTTATGGTGTATGGAGCCGACGGCAAACTCGTGCTGGCAGGCAGAACGGGAGCCGACGGCACGCTGTCGCTCAATCCGCTCCAACCGGGCGTATATATGGTGAAATGCACCATCGACGGCAAAGCGCAGACGATAAAGATTGTGAAATAAGAGGTCAGAGTTTAGAGTAGCCCACGATAAACCAACTCCTCAAAAAAAACCGAGACGCCTGAGTGTTCACCAAATGGACGCTCAGGCGTTCTTTTTTGTGTTAAACCGCCGTTGGCGGTGGTTAGAGTAGATGAGTGGACATCGTCATCGTGTCGAAGATACGATGTCGATGCAAAGCGTCGGAGATGCGTCGGTCGTGGGTAACGCCGGGTTCAGTGCCGGAGGTACTTAACCCGGTGAAGTTGAGCTATATAATGTGCTCGAACCTTGGAGAGGTTCGGTCGTGGTCGCGAATCGGGCATCCACGGTATATATATATCGGCAGCCCTCTATGTTATCACAACCGAGCATCTCCGAAGCTCGATTGCCTACTCCGCAGCTCTGTCCCCACGTTAAGCCTCCCCGAGGCTGAACATGGGGTTACCCATAATAGCTGTACCTCCGGCACAGCCGCCGCAGCCGTATCTACGACACGGCTGCTCTCCAAGCTTGCATCTTGACGATAAC
>JAQXVL010000198.1 GCA_029224905.1 Bacteroidales bacterium | reverse complement strand
GAATAGCAACAACCATAGAGGCGGGCGTATTTTTGAAAATGCGTTTTCGGGGTAGACTATTCTTCGTCGTCGGCTTCGTCTTCCTTCATGTTGTGGAATACGTTTTGCACATCGTCGTCGTCCTCAAACTTTTCGAGGAGTTTTTCGATTTGCTCACGTTGTTCGGGCGTCACCTCTTTGTAGTCGTTCGGGATGCGTTCGAATTCCGCGCTTTGGATTTCGAAGCCGTTGCTTTCCAAGTAGTTTTGGATGTTAGCGAACGAGTCGAAAGCTCCGTAGAGCACGATAGATTCGCCTTCGTCTTCGAGTTCGTCAACGCCGTAGTCAATCAGTTCGAGTTCGAGGTCGTCGAGCGAAATGTCTTCGCGAGCGGCGATTTTGAACACACATTTGTGGTCGAAGAGGAACGAAAGGCTGCCGGAAGTGCCGAGCGAGCCGCCAAATTTGTTGAAGTAGCTGCGTACGTTAGCCACTGTACGAGTGTTGTTGTCGGTAGCTGTTTCGACAACGATAGCGATACCGAAAGGTCCGTAGCCTTCGTAGACGATTTCTTTGTAGTCGCTGGCGTCCTTATCGGTTGCTTTCTTGATGGCACGTTCTACGGTGTCTTTGGGCATATTTGCTGCCTTGGCATTCTGAAGCAGCGCGCGCAGACGAGAGTTGCCTGTCGGGTCAGGGCCACCGGCTTTCACCGCGATTGTGATTTCCTTACCGATTTTCGTGAAAGTGCGAGACATATTGCCCCAGCGTTTCAATTTTCTCGCTTTGCGATATTCAAATGCTCTTCCCATTGTTTTGTTTTATCTTTGTTTATACTATTGTTTATCTGAGTTTTGCGTCCAACTGTTTTTGCAAGTTGGCGATAATTTTATTCATTACGGCGTCGATTTGCTTGTCGTTGAGCGTCTTTTCGTCGTCTTGGAGAATCATGCTGATGGCGTACGACTTTTTGCCTTCTTCGAGGTTTTTGCCTTCGTAGACGTCGAAGAGTGTAACCGATTTGAGCAGGCGTTTTTCGCTTGCGCGCACTACGCGTTCGACGTCGGCAAACGTCACGTCTTTGCTGATGAGCAGCGCCAGGTCGCGCTTGACGGGCATCGATTTTGCCAAGTCGGTATATTCTACTTTCTTCTTCAATGCCATGCGCATCAGAGCGTCCCAATCGAGTTCGGCGAAGTATACTTCCTGGTCGACGTCAGTTGCCTTGGTGAGACGTTTAGCCACGATGCCGAGGCGTCCGATGAGTTTGCCGCCGCGGTTGGTATATTCGATAGCCGCCGAGAATATTTCGTTTTTGACTTGCGTAGCCACGATTTCGCCGCCGATGGCGATGCCCAGGCGTGCAAACACGTTTTCGACAACGGCTTTAAGGTCGTAGACCGTAGCATGGCGTTCGCCGACAGCCCAGTTTGCCGCGTAGAGGTCGCCGGTCATCCAGATGCCGAGGTGCTGGCTTTCCGTGTAGGGTGCCAACGGCTTTTCGTCGGTCGACTCTGCCTCGGGATTCTGCGCGTAGACGTGTCCGAACTCATACATCAACAGGTTCGCGTTCTTGCGGTTGATGTTGTGCGCGAGGCTTTCGAGGCCGCCGAAGAGCAGCGTTTGGCGCATCACAGCCAGGTCGTTGCTGAGCGGATTGAGCAGGCGTACGCATTTTGCGAGCGGATACATCTCGAGCGGCTCGTAGTAGGAAACCGCCGTCAACGAGTTGTTCATTATTTCGCGGAAACCGCCTGCGGTGAGTTGCTCCGACACGAGTTCTTGCAGGTGGTTCGACACGTCGGTGGGTTGCTGATAGGAGAGGCTCGACTGCACGGTGTTGCCGAATTCGACGTTGTTGTAGCCGTAGATGCGAAGCACGTCTTCGACCACGTCGCAGGGACGAGTCACGTCGACGCGATAGGTGGGCACACGCAGGTCGAGTATGCCGTCGTGTTCGCCGACGATTTCGATTTCGAGCGAGCCGAGTATTTCTTTGACAACGTCGTCGCCGATACGTTTGCCAATGAGGTTGTATGCATAGTCGAGCGAAAGTTCTACGCGAGCGGGTTCTACCGGGTTGGGGTAGATGTCGACGATGTCGCCGCAGATTTCGCCGCCGGCGAGTTGCTTAATGAGCGTAGCGGCAAACTTGAGAGCGTAGACGGTGTTGTTGGGGTCGACGCCGCGCTCGAAGCGGAACGACGAGTCGGTGCTAAGCCCGTGGCGGCGCGCCGTTTTGCGCACCCAAGTGGGGTGGAAGCAAGCCGATTCGAGGAAGATGTCGGAAGCCTCTTCGGTTACACCCGAGTCGAGACCGCCGAACACGCCGGCGATGCACATCGGCTCTTCGGCGTTGCAAATCATCAAGTCGGCAGCCGTCATTGTGCGCTCAACGCCGTCGAGGGTGGTAAATTTTGTGCCTTCGTCGACGGTGCGTACAACGATTTGCTCGCCTTTGACTTTCTTGAGGTCAAAGCAGTGCAACGGTTGGCAGAATGCGTTGAGGATATAGTTTGTAATGTCGACTACGTTGTTTATCGGGCGTTGACCGATAGCGTTAAGGCATTTTTTGAGCCATTCGGGGCTTTCCGCCACTTTCACGCCGCGGATAGTCAAGCCGCAATAGCGAATGCAAGCGTCTTTCGCTTCGACTGTCACCGAGCAAGCGCCGTCGGTGCGGTCGCTATGGAAGTCGTCGACGCTCGGGCGATGCAAGCGGCACTCCATGCCTTGACGCTTCATCCAAGCCGCCAAGTCGCGTGCCACGCCGTAGTGCGACGCTGCGTCGATGCGGTTCGGTGTGAGGTCGACTTCGATGATGTATTCGTCTTCTACATTATAGTATTCGCGAGCGGGTGTGCCCGGAACGGCGGTTTCGGGGAGCACGATGATGCCGTCGTGCGAGGTGCCGATGCCGATTTCGTCTTCCGCGCAAATCATGCCGAACGATTCCACGCCGCGGATTTTCGACTTTTTGATGGTAAATTCGTTGTCGCCGTCGTAGAGTTTTGTACCGACGGTAGCCACCACGACGTGTTGTCCGGCAGCCACGTTAGGCGCACCGCACACAATCTGTGTAGGCTCGCCGTTGCCGAGATCGACGGTTGTTATGTGCAAGTGGTCGCTGTTGGGGTGTTCCTCGCAGGTAAGCACCTTACCGATGACGATACCTTCGAGACCGCCCTTGATTGTTTCAACTTTTTCAACTCCGTCGGTTTCCAAACCTATAGAAGTCAATGCTTTCGACACTTCTTCCGGACTCAAGTCAAAGTCCAGATAGTCCTTCAGCCATTTGTATGATATATTCATGTCTTTTTTATAATTTTCCGTTTCTTTTCTTAATTGCTTCGGCAATAAAATTTAATCGTTCATTAGAATATAATTGCATCCGCAATAAGACCGACCGCAAAGTTACTGAAAATTCCCGAAATCGACGAAAGAGTTTGCAAAAAATCTGATTAAGAGCCTGTTTCGTAATAAATGTTAAAAGCAGAGGTTGCATAGTTTGAGGCGAGTTTTGTTTTGAGCCAAAGGAGCATAGCGAGCTATGTGACTGCGGCGAAAAGCGAAAATCGCCCAAAATATGCGACAGGGCAGCACATTTTACTTGAAAAATTGTTATTCTTGAAAAATTGAACACATATAGCAAATCACTCAAACTCAATTAGTGATACGAAGGTTAATTACCTTTGCTCGGACATTCATTGGCATCTTCGTCCGTGCTTAACGGTTATGTGGCCCGCCACACGCCCTTATAAGCACGAACAAATCTGCTCAATGACTGCCCGCCTCTGCTTTAATATTTATTATGAAGCAGGCTCTAAGAGCATTTTTGTGTCCGTTCCTGAAAATGGTTGACTCGGTTGAACCGACACTTATATCGTTGATGTGATTAATACATACCATTCGCTATCAGAATTTTTGCGTTGGATGTATCCATTCTTAATCAGATTATTTATTTGCTTCTGAATGGCAGATGTATTGATGCCGATTAATTTTGTCAGTTCTTCATACGTTATCGCCGGATTTTCTTGAAGAGCAAATAATATCTTTGATGTATTGTGACTCCTGAATTTAACTATTTGTCCATCGTACCACCATACATTTTCTGCCGATTTGGTGACAAAATCGATATTTGCTTTTATTTCGTTAATAATCAACTTCTTGAAATAAGTCAAAAAATGGCGAATTTCTCTTAGTGATGCGTGAGCGCCATCTGATGGCGTCGGCCCTACGATGAGGTCCGAGTGATGGAGCGCCTCTAAATAGGCTTTCTTATCTCGATTACGTACTACAATCATCGGCCATTCGTGGCGCGACAGTATGTAGTTTACCATCAATCGTGCTATTCGTCCGTTTCCATCTTCAAACGGGTGAATGCGAATATATCTATAATGAAACAACGCAGCAAGTTCGGCGGGTGTGTACTTCCCGCTATTTTCCGCTTCATTATACCAATTAACCAAGTCGTTCATTAATGCCGGCGTTTCTTCGGGTGAGGCATATTCAAAACGGTCGCCGTAGCGAGTAATGACACTGTTTGGTCGCGTTTTGTATGAACCTGCATGAACAACGTAGCTTGACGGTAAACCTCCCGGCAAGGTGGTATGCACTGTATAATCTTTACGCAATAAGGTGTAATGAAGTTGGCGTATAAAAGTTTCTGTAAGTGGCAACTTTTCATTAGCAACCTCTGTCATCATTTTTAGACCGACATTGCTTGCTTTCATTTCCTCGAAATCTTTCATCTCGGCTTCGCCGCTTACTTTACCAAATAACAGCAATAACTCAGTTTGTCCATATGTTAGGGTGTTGCCTTCGATATGGTTTGAATTGTAGTTATATTCTACTGTAAATTTTCGAGATAACTGAGCCTGTTTTTTCTCGGATAATGGAAGGAGAGCCTTCCATTGGTCATAAATGCTGTTGATGTCCGCCATATGTATAAATGTGTTAAAATGCCCGATTTTGGTGGTATGTTACCACCTTTGAGAGTCGATTTCTGCAAAAGTAGTAAAAAATTTGGAAGTTCTGTGTTTTTCCGACAGATATTTTTTTTCTTCTTATGTTAGCGGCGTTTTTTGTCGGTTCGGGGTTGTGTGGCGGTATAAAAAGGGGTTGTGTGGCGGTATAAAAAAGAAGGCGGACTTGCGGTCGCGCCTTCCTTTTTGTATAATATGTGAATGATTCACTTATTTTACCGTCCAAGTTTCGCCGGCGAGAATCATCTCGCGGAGCGTTGTGTAGGGCTTAGATGCCTTAACCGTTTCGGTTTGAGCAGCCACTTCGCGGTCGTAGACGGGAGCTTCGACGTCGCGGATAACGCCCAACGCCAACGGCATTGTCACGCCGTCCATCATGGCGAGTTGCTGATGCAAGAAGTTATTCGAGCAGTGAGCATCGTGGGTAAGCACGTCGTCGATGGTATATCCGTCTTCGCCGATTGTCACGGCTTTGAGTCCGAATCCGTCTTGCACGATACCTTTGTTGCCGTCGGCGCCGAAAATCATCTTTTCGCCGTGACGCAAGTGGATGGTGTGGTCGGGACGGTTCTCTTTAGCCGACACATAGCTGTGGATGCCTTGGTTGAAGATTACGCAGTTTTGGAGCAGCTCGACAACCGAAGCGCCGTGGTGGCGTGCTGCGGCTACCATAACTTCTTGGCTGATTTTGAGTTCAACGTCGAGGCTGCGGGCGAAGAATGTTCCGCGAGCGCCGAACACCAATTCCGCGGGGATGAACGGGTCTTCGGTAGTGCCGTAAGGCGACGATTTGGAAACGAATCCGCGGGCTGATGTCGGCGAATATTGTCCTTTTGTAAGTCCGTAGATGCGGTTGTTGAGCAGCAGCATGTTTAGGTCGACGTTGCGACGTACGGCATGGATGAAGTGGTTACCGCCGATGGCGAGTCCGTCGCCGTCGCCCGAGATTTGCCAAACGGTCATCTCCGGGTTAGCCACTTTGAAGCCTGTGGCGATGGCGGCAGCACGACCGTGGATGGTGTGGAAGCCGTAGGTGTTCATGTAGTAGGGCAGACGCGACGAGCAGCCGATGCCGGAGATTACGGCGGTGCGTTCCGGGGCTACGCCGAGTTCTGCCATGGCTTTGTGGAGCACGTTCAAGATGGCGTGGTCGCCACAGCCGGGACACCAGCGTACGTATTGGTCGCTTTTATAATCGGATGGCTGATATTTTTTTTCTTCCATTGTTTATTCCTCCATTGCTTTAATGACACCTTCTTTGATTTCCTCAACGAGGAAAGGTTGACCTTGAATTTTGTTGATGCGCCGGATTTGTGCGGCGGGGAATTTCGCTTGAACGAAGTCGGCAAACTGACCGAGGTTGAGTTCGGCAACCACAATTCGGCGGTAGCGAGCAAACACTTCGCCGGTGTTTTTCGGCAGCGGGTTGATGTAGCGGAATTGAGCCATAGCCACGTGACGGCCTTCAGCGTTGAGGCTGTCGACGGCTTCGTGGATGTGACCAAACGTGCCGCCCCAACCGACTACGAGCGTGTCGGCTTGCGGGTCGCCGTAGACTTCGAGTTCGGGGATGTCGTTGGCAACGGCATCGACTTTTGCTTGACGCAGCAACACCATTTTCTCGTGGTTCTGCGGGTCGTTGGAGATTGCACTTGTTCGGCTGTCTTTCTCCAAGCCGCCGAGGCGGTGAGCCAAGCCGGGAGTGCCGGGAATTGCCCAGAAGCGAGCGTGAGTTTCGGGGTCGCGGTCGTAGGGACGCCAGTTTTCGCGGTCGGCTTCGGCAACGAAGCGCGGCGTGATGGCGGGATATTCGTCATCGTCGGGCAGACGGAATGCCGACGAGCCGTTGGCGATGAATGCGTCGGTGAGGAGCACGACGGGTGTCATGTGTTCGATGGCGATGCGAGCAGCCTCGAAAGCCATGTGGAAGCAGTCGGTGGGCGATGCTGCGGCGAGCACAACCACGGGGCTTTCGCCGTTACGTCCGTAGAGGGCTTGGCGCAAGTCGGTTTGCTCGGTTTTTGTGGGAAGACCTGTCGACGGTCCGCCGCGCTGTACGTCGATGACTACCAGCGGAAGTTCCGCCATAACAGCTAAACCGAGACCTTCGCTCTTGAGCGCAAGACCGGGACCGGATGTTGTTGTTACGGCGAGGTTGCCTGCAAACGAAGCGCCTATGGCTGAGCATATTCCGGCGATTTCGTCTTCCATCTGACAAGCCTTAACGCCGAGGTCTTTACGCTTGGCGAGCTCGTGAAGGATGTCGGTAGCCGGAGTGATGGGGTAGCTGCCCAAGAAGAGGGGACGTCCCGACTTCTCGGAGGCGTAGATGAGTCCCCACGCTGTAGCAGTATTGCCGTTGACGTCGGTATATGTTCCGGGGCGAGCGTCGCTCGACTCGATGCGGTAGGTCGATACCGAAGCGTGTATGTTGTTGCCGTAGTCGTAGCCGGCGCGCATCACTTTTGCGTTTGCTTCGTAGATGGCGGGCTTGCGGCTGAATTTGTTCTTAAGGTGGTGGAGAGCGGCGTCGAGCGGACGGTCGAAGAGCCAGCATACCAAGCCTAAGGCGAACATGTTCTTGCAGCGAAGCACCGACTTGAGGTCGAGCCCCGAATCAGCCAACGCATCTTTGACCATCGACGAGATGGGCACTTCGACAACTTGAGCGTCGAGCCCGATTTCGCGGTAAGGGTCATCGGTTGTATATAGCGCTTTTTTGAGGTCTTGTTCGCGGAAACAGTCGATGTCGACAATGGCAACACCGCCGCGCTTGAGGTAGCTGCAATGGCGCTTGAGGGCTGCCGGATTCATGGCAACGAGCACGTCTGCTTGGTCGCCCGGGGTGTGCACGCCGCGACCGATGTGAACTTGAAATCCCGACACACCGCTCAGAGTGCCTTGCGGTGCGCGTATCTCTGCCGGGTAGTCGGGGAACGTCGATATTTGGTCGCCCATGCCGGCTGATACGTTTGAGAAGATGTTGCCTGCCAACTGCATTCCGTCGCCACTGTCGCCCGAAAAGCGAACTACAACATTCTCAAGAGTTTTTACACTGGTTTTTTCTAACATAATTATTATACTAACATCTGTAATTTTGTCGGCGAAATCTCGCCGGTTCAATTTCTCGGCAAATTTATTGTTTTTTTGTGAATTAGACCACAAATTGTGCCGATTTTGTTATGATTGGTCTGAAAATATATCCATTCGACGGCAAATGACAACAAATGACATTTTTTTTTGAAAAACGGTGTGCTACATTTGCAACGCATACCAAAACACAGATAGTCGACTAACCATGTAAGGTAGGTAATTCCGAAGGCGACATTATGCCGCTCGTTGCCCAACAAATCCCACCGGGCTGACGTGCTGTATTCGGTTCATTGTCGCTAAGTAGAAATAATAACCGCCTGTTAGAACCGGCATGGGCACAGTTGAAAAACAATGAAACAAACACTTTTAGTACTGGTTGCAGCGAGCGCATTAGCCCTAACTGCATGCACAAAATCGGCGGATTCGTTGCGGAAGCAAGCCGCTGAAATCGTTACCGAACAAGGCACAGTCCCCGCAGACCGCTTCGACGAAGCTGTCGATTTGTACGAAGAAATCCTCGATAGGGCGATTCCTGCTTTCGAAAACATCAATTTGGAAACCGGCGACGGTATGGAGGAAGCCGCTAAATTATCGGATGCTATGGAGACTATTCACGGCGGCATTTACACCACTTTGGATAAATGCGAAGACCGTAGTGTTTTATTGTCGGAGGAAGCAGCCAAGCGTATTGAAGAGAAAGAAAAGAAATTCGAAGAGGCTTATCACGGCTTCATGTTCGGCAAATAATCACAAAAACAAAACAGTAATTAACCTAAAATAATAACATAGTTATGATAAAGAAAACATTTTATGCAGTAGTGTGTGCAATGTGTTGCGCAACTGTAATGACCTCTTGCGGAGGCGGTAGTAGTTCTAAAGAGAGCGGCGAAGCGGAGAAAACGGAAGAAGTTGCTCTGAAAGTAAGTCCCGAAAGCACCAACGTTGGCGGCAAGTGGGGCAAGGCGTTCGACTTCGAAGATAAAGCCTATACGCTCAAAGTGGAAGAAGGATGGGGTTCGGACATGGAAGTCTCCTTGGTAATTACATTTACACGAAATGCAAATACGCCGGATGTGAACTTCGATGAAATAGCAGGTTCTTATGATGCTTGTAGAAAATATGTCGGTGATTTGGAAGCGGAATTTCTTGACGAAAACGATGAACCGCTTTTTACAGCATGTGTCAGAACCGGTAATTATACCGCCATCGACAAACTACTCGCTCTTAGCGAAGGTGACAAAACGAGTGCTACATTCTCTACTTACAAGCCTTTAGAAACAATCCAAAAGGCAAAGAAATTTCGCATAACAAGCACTGTTGAGGCAAATCGTAAGGCAGTCAACAATCCAAATGCTGACCCGAACGCCGACATCGATAAGGCTGCCGACGACCTCGAAAAAGCCTCTAAAGCCGTTGGCGATGCGGCAAAAGCTGCCGGCGCCCTTATGGATTTGGCGAATAGTATGAACTAACTTTTTTAACTCAATACTTATTTATTATCTTATTTATTATGGAAATAGTTGCTTTAATATTAGTTATTCTTCTTTACTGCTTCGGCTTTTTGAGCTGTTTCATAAACAAAGTCCCGGGTCCGCTGTTGGTTGCTATTGCAACAGTTTTGGCAAAATGCTGTATCGATAGCGTTACGGGTGGCTGGCTGCAAGTTGTCATTGTCTGCGTGCTTGCAATCGCTGCCATGATAGCATCGAAAATGATTACGAAAGTGGCGAAAGCGAAACTTCATCCCTACAGCAAAGGCGCAAGTTTTGCAACCACCATCGCCTCAATCTTGGCATTGCTCATCCTTGTAGGTGTGAAAGATTCGTCGGCAGGTACTGTTGTTGCCGTATTCTTAATCGGCTTCATCGTTCTTCCGTTTGTGTTCGCTTATCTTGTGGAAATCATCAAACAGAAGAACAACGGTTTGGCTCTCAAGAGCGCCGGCTCGGCTACGGCAGTCTATTTGTCGGACACCATGCTCAAACTCTTCATCTTGGGACTTTCGTTCTACTTGATGTTTGCTTAAAACTTCGCATACCGGTTTGTAAGTTCGCACGCACAAAACGACATTAACGACGGCAGTAGGATTCTTTTCGATTCATCATGGTTTCAATGAAAAGATTTGAATTTTAGGCTGATACTTACTTTCGGCTTGCAACCGGTATTAAATAAGTGTGAGCGTGCAGGGGTGGCATTTTCTCGGGTAGCCGCTCCTGCACTTTTTTGTGCCGTTACGTAACGGTGTAGAAAAATCACAGTTGCGCTCGGCTGACACATTTTATTACCTTGCCCTTGTATTCAACTATATCATCGTAACTCCATGTCACAACTATAAGATTGTCGCAATTCAGCTCCGTCGATGCATCACAAAGTGCGGCAAACTCACGTTCTCGCGTTTTAGGATTGGAGATGTCGTACGACACCTGTATTAATGCTTTAATTTTGTTGCCCTCCTTCGTTACAAAGTCGATTTCTTTATCGGATTTTGTACGATAGTAAAACATACCGTTGCCCGGCTTATAGCCACTTCTCATCAGGCTTACAAACACCTGGTTTTCAAACATTCTGCCAAGATTCTCCGACAGCGATATGGATTTCGCCGTGATAAAACCGTTATCAACTATGTAGATTTTCTGTGGAGCATTATACATGAGTTTTACCTTATTGTCGAATCTTGGCAAAAAGAAAAACAAATACGGCTCACTAAGATAACCGCAAAACTTCTTTGCTGTGTTTACGCTCGACAAGCCAATGAATCGAGTGATTTCGTTGTACGACAACTGATTGCCGTAGTTCTCAAGCAGAAAATCCGATAGGTTGCGTAAGTCGTCCGTCTTTCGAACCTTGTATCTATGCACGATGTCTTTGAGTATTATCGAATCGTATAATGACGACAGGTAGCCTGTCATAATGTCGCGATGTTTTACTACCTCCGGGAAGCCACCGCATTTCAGATATTCATAATTCATATCGTCGACCGACTTATACAGCAGTCTCGCCTCTTCCGGGCTGAATGGCAATATCTCTATCTCGACATATCTGCCGGTAAGTACGGTTGCCATTTCGCTCGACAGCATCTTTGCATTACTTCCCGTAATCACGAGGTTCACACCGCGCCGCTTGAGTTTACTTACCCATAAATCCCAATTCGGCAAATTTTGAACTTCATCCAGCAGCAAGTATTCAAAGTCGGGATACACCTCTCGCAGCGCGTCATAGACTGCTTCTTCGTCAAACTCTGACAACAGCTTTGCATCATCAAAATTTAGGTAGCCAAACGATTTTCCGGCAAGAAGTTGCATCGCAAACACGGATTTACCGGCACGACGCGGACCCGTAATCAGTTTTATCAAGTCTGTTCCCAAAAGCGGCAAACTATCCTTATACTGAACACGCTCTATATATTCTATGCTTTGAAGATGCTTTAACTCTTCTTTTTGGCTTAAAACTATATTTTTCATGCAAAAATAATTTTGTAGTGCACAAATTTAGCCATTTTTGTGCAGTACAGCAAATCTACTGCACAAATTTTGACGATTTTGTGCAGTACAGTGAATTTATTGCACAAAATTTCGGGTCACTCACTAAAGGGTATTGCCGGTTCGTCCTTTCCTAACGGAACAATATTAATAATGCAGGTTAACTAAAGGGGTTTTGCCATTCTGACTAAAAAAAGCAACGCACATCACTGTGAATTGCTCCTTTTGTGGTTTTAACCACTGACAACTAATGAAAAAAATAATGTTTCTATGTATGGTAATAGTAGTTACCATTTTTTCTTCAGATTCTTTCGTTCGGCAAAGTAAATAAATAACTCTTAAAATACCAAAATTATTTTGCTTAAACTTTCCGAATATCAAATTTTTAACCTTTTGGCGGTGTCTGTGAGTCATTTTCAGCTGCAGGGTAGGGCTGTTCGACTTTTTGTTGCTACCTTTGCAGAAAATTTTTGAAATATGAGCGTTTACGATATAAAAATAGAAGATTATAATTACCCGTTGCCCGACGAACGTATTGCAAAGCATCCGCTTGCGGAACGCGACCGCTGTAAGTTGCTCGTCGACCGCGACGGACACCTTTCCGAGCACGTTTTTAACGAAATCGCCGACTTGCTGCCGCCCGACTCTACGTTGGTCTACAACAATACAAAAGTCATCAACGCTCGTCTGCGCTTTCGCAAAAACGGTGTCGGCGCGCTCATCGAAATTTTCTGCCTCGAGCCGGTAGCGCCTCGCGACTATGAGCAGGCGTTTGCCACCACCGACTCGTGCGAATGGTTGTGCTTTGTGGGTAACTCGAAGCGCTGGAAACAGGGTGCTTTGGAGATGTCGCTCGACATCGACGGCACGCCGACCACGCTCCGCGCAGAGCGTTTGCGCAACAGCGGAAATGCCTTCGTTGTTCGATTCAGTTGGGACGGTGGCGCCACGTTTGCCTCAATCCTCGACGCCGTGGGCGAAATCCCCATTCCGCCATACTTGAACCGTTCGACCGAGCCTTCCGACCTAAGCGACTATCAGACGGTGTATTCCCACATCGAAGGGTCGGTGGCTGCGCCTACTGCCGGACTCCACTTTACCGATGCCGTCCTTGCCGACATCGACCGCCACGGCATCCGTCGCTGCGAGTTGACTTTGCACGTCGGCGCAGGCACGTTCCAGCCAGTTAAGTCGGAATCGATTGGCGAGCACGAGATGCACACGGAGTTTATTTCGGTAACGCGGTCGCTCATCGACGACCTTCGCAACGCGCCCGGACGCGTGATTGCCGTGGGAACAACCTCGGTACGCACACTCGAGAGCCTTTACTACATCGGCGTGGCGCTGCACGACGGCGTCGACCCATCGACGGCGCTTCACCTGCCGCAGTGGATGCCCTACGAATACGAACAAAACATTTCGACCGCCGAAGCCCTCGACGCCATCGCTCGTTTTATGGACGAAAACGCTATGACGCATTTGGTCGGGTCGACGCAGATAATCATCGCTCCCGGCTATCAATTCCACATCGTCGGCGGCATGGTGACCAACTTCCACCAGCCGCAGTCGACGCTACTTCTGCTCGTCTCGGCATTTCTCGGCGGCAACTGGCGACAAGTCTACGACTTTGCCCTCGCCAACGACTTCCGCTTCCTTAGCTACGGCGACGCCTGCCTATTCCTATAGAGGCGGCGATGAATTATGTAGAATCTTTATTTTTGCAAAAATTGTTTCTTACTTGTCAGCTATGATGCGGCGGAGGTCGGCGGCGAAGATTTCGCTGAAGCGCTGTGCGCCGCGGCTGTTGAGGTGTGTCGGGTCGTGGAAGTATTCGGGTCGGTCGGTGAAGAGTCGGCTACCGTGATAGTTCAAAAACGGAATGCCGCGGCGGCGGGCAAGGTCGGCGAGCGGTGCGTAGTAGGTGCTGTCGACGATGCTGTAGTGGGGCGACGCGACGAATACGACAGCGATTCCGCGGCTAAGGCAGTCGTCGACGAATTTCTCAACGTAATGAAGTTTTGTGCTGTCGACTTGGGTCTGCGATTCGTATTTTTCGAGTTTCGGCAACGGCTCGTCGGCGCCGCTGATGGGTATGTAGCCCGACACCGATTGCGGATGGCGCCCGGCGAAAAGTCCGAAGATGATAGAAGCCGCCTTGGCGTTGTATCGATAGAGGTGCGACAGGCGGTATGCGTTGAGCGTCCCGGCGAGGCGGAACACGGAGTCGCTTTGCTCGTCGGCACCGGCATAGGGCGCGAAAAAGCTGACGGTTTCGGTAGGGTTATAGCCTTCCCAGGTGGCGAAATCGGATGCCATTACGTCGAGGCACACCACTTTCGGCGTGTGGTGGCGCAGCATCAGCCGCAGCAGCGTGTAGTGCGAATAGATGCAGTCGGAGGCGTCGACTCCGGCGTTGTAGCAGCTCATGTGGGTGCTGTCGGCAATCGTCGACGGCACGTAGTGGTAGTTGCATCGCGATGTGCCCATCATGACGATGTCTTCGTCGAGTTGCTCGGCGACGTAGCATATCTTTGGCGACGTTATGTCGTCGGCGTGGTGAAATGCCCACCACATCGCCTCGCCGCAGAGTCGGTCGAGCGCAAACACCGTTGCTCCGATTATCGTTAGGCTCAGTATTACTCGCAGCGCATCTTTCATAGTCGTTAGAATTGGAAATAGATGAATTGGTCGCCGCCAAGGACACCGAACAGGATGACGTAGACAATCGTTACGGAAATCATCGCGTGACGCACGACGGCGCTTCGGCATGCCGTTGCCCGGAACTTGAAACCGCGTTCTCCGGCTATTTCTTTGAGCAGAACCACCGCGATGGCGAATGCCGACAGCACTAATACTGTCAGCGGAATGTAGGGCACGTCGAAGTTGGTCAGCATTCGTCGGATAATCGTAAATGCCTGGTCGATACTGTCGGCGCGGAAGAATATCCAGAGCAGGTTGACTACGGCGAACGTCAGCACAACGTGCGCCATGCGGCGGATGCCATTAAAGCGCCGTTTGGCGATGCCGAGGGCTTTCTCGATGCAAAGTCCCGCGCCGTGGAGCACGCCCCAAGCGGCAAAGGTCCAGTTTGCGCCGTGCCAGATGCCGCTGACCGCGAACGTCGCGAGCAGGTTCGCGTAGCAGCGCGGACGACTTCGGCGGTTGCCGCCAAGCGGAATGTAGACGTAGTCGCGAAACCACGTCGACAGCGAAATGTGCCAGCGTTGCCAGAATTCGCCCAACGAGGCTGAAAGATATGGCGCGCGGAAGTTGTCCATAAGCCGGAATCCGAGCACCCGCGACGCTCCAATGGCTATCAGCGAATAGCCGGCGAAGTCGCCGTAAATCTGAAACGTGAAAAGCACCGACGCAACCGTGTAGGCGATGCCCGATTGCAGTGTCGCTGCGTTGTAGACCGCGTCGACGTATATGGCGCAGCGGTCGGCGAGGGCAAGTTTCAGGAAGTAGCCCCACACCATCATCTCGATGCCCGCCATCACGCGCTCGTAGTCGACCGCGTGGCGCTCGCGAAATTGCGGAAGCAGATTCGACGAACGTTCGATAGGTCCGGCAACCAACTGCGGAAAGAACGACAAAAACAGCGCAAACGTCATAAAATCGGTTTCCGCTTTCGTCGTACCGCGGCGAACGTCAATCAGATAGCCCAACGCCTGGAAGGTGAAAAACGAAATGCCGACAGGGAGCAGCAGCGCAAAGTCGGGTAGGGCGATGCCTATGCCGAGAGCCGAAAACAGCCGCTCGACGTTTTCGCCGACAAAACCTAAATATTTGAACACGAATAGCCCCGACAGCGCAAGCGCGCAGCCCGACGCAAACCACGTGCGACGCCGACGAGCACAGTCGGCGGCGCGCTCCACGCCGATAGCGGCAACGTAGGTCACCGCCGTCGTCGCAAGTAGCAGCAGCGCATACTCGGCGTGCCAATTCATGTAGAAATAGTAACTCGCCGCAAGAAGCATCCCGTTGCGCACGCGCACATGGCGGGCAGGTATGGCAAAGTATGCCAAACATACTACCGGGAAAAACAGCAGAAAGTTTAGCGAGTTGAACAGCATTTTTCGAAAGACCTTAGGTGAGCGCTCGCGGCGTTACACGTTGAAGCGGAAGTGCATAATGTCGCCGTCTTGCACGACGTACTCCTTGCCCTCTACGCCAATCTTACCGGCTTCACGGCATTGGCTTTCGCCGCCGAGTGCGATGTAGTCGTCGTACTTGATAACCTCCGCGCGGATGAATCCTTTCTCAAAGTCGGTATGGATGATGCCGGCACACTGTGGAGCCTTGCTGCCCTTGACGTACGTCCACGCCTTGACCTCCTTCGGTCCGGCAGTGAAGTAAGTCTCCAGATTGAGAAGGTGGAACGCCGAGCGAATCAGTCGCGACACACCCGACTCCTTCAGACCAATCTCCTCCAAGAACATCTGGCGCTCCTCGTAAGTGTCGAACTCGGCAATCTCCGACTCCGTCTGAGCCGCTACAATCAGCAGTTCGGCATTCTCGTCCTTGATAGCCTCGCGCACCTGCTCGACATACTTGTTGCCGCTGACAGCCGAGCGGTCGTCGACGTTACATACATATAATATAGGCTTGTTCGTCAGCAAAAACAGGTCGTGAGCAAACTTCTGCTCGTCCTTCGTGTCGAAACTCACCGTACGCGCAGCCTTGCCCTGCTCCAAAGCTTCCTTATAGCGGCAGAGCACCTCGTATTGCACCTTGGCAACCTTGTCGCCGCCCGTTTGGGCCTGCTTCTGCACACGGCTGATGCGGCTCTCGATAGTCTCAAGGTCTTTCAACTGAAGCTCGAAGTCGATAATCTCTTTGTCGCGAACCGGGTCGACACTGCCGTCAACGTGGACAACATTATCGTCGTCGAAACAACGAAGAACGTGAATGATAGCATCCGTTTCGCGAATATTTGCCAGGAACTTATTGCCCAGACCTTCGCCCTTCGACGCACCCTTTACCAACCCCGCGATGTCGACAATCTCCACCGTCGCCGGCACGATGCGCTCCGGATTGACCAACTCAGCCAACTTGCCCAATCGCTCGTCGGGAACAGTGATTACACCAACATTCGGTTCAATCGTACAAAACGGAAAATTCGCCGACTGCGCCTTCGCATTCGACAAACAGTTGAAAAGAGTAGACTTACCAACATTCGGCAGTCCTACAATGCCACATTGCAATGCCATATATCTAAGAGTTTTTTGTTACTATTTGAGACTGCAAAGTTACAACTCCACCGACGAAAAAGCAAATTAAATCGCCCAAAAGCAGTAGAAACCCGCAAAAGCGATGAAACAACCGACGTGTACCCGATTTGCCGATTTCGGGTACATATTTAGCGTGACGTGTACCCGATTTGCCGTTTTGGGTACATATTAATCGTTTTGTTCATAATAATATGAATAGTCGATACCTTTCATAAACATCTCGCGGTCGTTTATCTTGTCTGTCAAAGCATCGGTTATCAGTTTTCGTATTCTTTGAGGATTTACCGGGCTTAGCCGCATTGCTTCCATATAGTCGGTCTTATCAATTTGGCTCCAGTCAACGCACTTTTTCAGAGAGCGTTTAAGAATTAAATCAAGCCAAATTCGAGTACTTCTGCCATTGCCCTCCATAAATGGGTGAGCAATATTCATTTCAACATATTTATCCACTATCTCCTCAATCGTTGTTTCGGGCATCTGCTCAATTTGAGCGAGTGTCTCACCTAAAAATCTCGAAACAGCAAATTGAAATCCTCCCTTTGCGATATTTTTCTGACGTATCTGTCCGGCAAAGTCGTAAAGCCCACCGAACAAAAAAGCATGGATTTGCTGCAATCCTCGTGCTGTTCCCACTTCTATAGTTTGCAAAAGTGTGCTATCCCATAATTGATAGGCTTTATCGCGGCTTTTACTGTCTATTTGGTTTTCACCGGTGATTAGCCAACGGGCAAAAGATGATGCGTGTTTGCTCGGAACTGCTTCTATCAACCGGAGTAATTTCTCTTGAGGCAGACAGTCAGTGAGATAAAGTTTGCCGTCGGCAGCAACCATTTTCAGTTGGTTACAATTTGTAACCAACTCATTTCCGGCTTTAGTCAAACGATGCTTCAACACTTTCCAATAATTGCGCGGATTCTTGCTGTCAGTAAGTACGGCTATAACGTCAACCACAGAGAACAACCAGCGGTTGCTGTCATAGTCCCATGCTGCACGCACCTCTTGGTCATTAAAGAAGCGGATCGATATTTTATTTTGTTTGTCAGCAACCATAAATCGTTACAGGATTTTGCAAGTTGTGTCGGGTGAGTAGTTGGCAAAGAGTTTGTCGAAGTTGTCGATGACGTTGTCGTTGGCGGCGCCGGTATCACGAAATACACAGGCTTTTGCTTGGCAAATTTGTCGACTGCGCCTTCGCGTTCGACAAACAGTTGAAAAGAGTAGACTTACCAACATTCGGTAGTCCTACAATGCCACATTGCAATGCCATATATCTTAGAGTTTTTTTGTTTCAATTCAAGACTGCAAAGTTACAACTCCACCGACGAAAAAGCAAATTAAATCGCCTTGAGTTTATTGAGTTTATTGTACTTCTTCGAGGGTCCAGCCGAGTTGTTCGGTGACGTGCTTTTGGAATAATGCGAAGTTGTCTCCCCATTCTTTGCTTATGGCAAAACGCACTCCGTCAGCAGCAGTGAGTATTTCTTCGGGTTCGATAAACCAGCGGTCTTCTTCTGTCCGGTTTTGACGCTTACGGCGTTCGATTTCGTCGAGCGACCTTACTACGCCATAACTGCCTTGCAGTTCGCGAGGAAAGAAGTCGCACACGTCCTTAAATGTGGCACTTGACATTTGAGCGAGAAATTGCCGCACGGTGTTAAGCACAGAACGATTCTTGCAAAAAGCGACACCACCATTAAGCGAGTACATCGTTCTTTTTCCTTTTTGCTTTGCCGGCTTGTCGATAGCTATAGTGTTGTTTTCATCTTCCAAAATAATTTCGAGAGGAATGTTGAGCATTTTGCCAACGCCCTTGATGCACTTGATTTTTCGGTCATTACTAAGGTTGGTATAAATCCACCACCCATCAACATAACGCTGCCATTTATAGCCATTATCTGTAATGCGTTGCTTTGTGCCAACGAGAGGATAGCCTTTGAAAGTTTCATTAAAATGCGAAGCACGTTCAAGCCCCATGTAACGCAGTGCTTCAATCATTGTGCGGTGAGCCGATTTTTCAGAAATAACTTTGCCGTCGGAAAAGTGAACGGAAAATCCGATGCTTGTAGACCGACGTTGCTCCGGCTTACCTTCTTCGTCATCAGATTCCGGCACATATTCCTCGGTGGGTTCTTCTTCTGCCGACATATCTTTTACTACATCGAAGTCGTTGATTTTAGCCACATCGCTTGCAATGGCAATGCGAGTGAGAGAACGGTTATCGTATTCCATTGCAATAAGCACTTTGCTATCGATTCCATAAGGAGGCAAAGTCTTCAGTGCCGAGTCTTCAATAATCGGCAACAGCTCCATTTGCAGCATTTCTTTTTCGGCTTCTGCAATCTGTGCAGCGAGTGCCGCCGGCACTTCGCTGCCAAATTCCAAAAACGTAGCTCGCTTTTGGTATAATTCTTGAAGCTTATTCATATCCAGTAAAATTACATTATAACGTTATAAAAGAATTTATTTGTAAAGTTTTCAAAATTACAAATAATTTAATAAAAAGCAAAATATAAAAAATGACTTTCGGAAATATTAAAGTTAGATAGAGATAGAGATGGTTATGACAAGCGGCGATGACGGCGTGTGTTGTCTCTCTTTCCCCCGATGTGTCCTGCAGTCGGAAGCATATACAAGTCCGAATCCGAGGTCGGCCGACAAATGTGGTTAACAATTCCTATAAACAAAAAAAGTTGCGACCGAAATCGCAACCTATTGCGGAAAGACAGGGATTCGAACCCTGGGTACGGATAGCCGTACAACGGTTTTCGAGACCGCCCCGATCGTCCACTCCGGCATCTTTCCTCGAAAAGACGGTGCAAAATTACACTTTTTTTTAGAAATACCAACCAATTTCGCCAAAAAAAATTCTTTAATCTCATTTTTTACCCGTTTTTACCCCGAAAAACACCCCAAAAACCACAAAAATGCATTTTTGTTGAAAAAAATCGCCAAAACATTTGCAAGTATCAAAAAAACGATATACCTTTGCACTCGCAATCAGGAAACTGATTGACGTTAGGTCGATTCGCTAGCTCAGCAGGTAGAGCACATCCCTTTTAAGGATGGGGTCCTGGGTTCGAGCCCCAGGCGGATCACCAGAAAATCGCTGGCAGAGATGTCAGCGATTTTTGTGTATTATAAAAAACTCTTTGAAAAAATAATTGTTATAATCTTGAATGATGTAAAACAATTCGTAAATTTGCATCAGAAAAATATCCTGTCGTGACTGAACGGCTACGTGAAAAGTGCGTAGCTCACAAGTGTAGGTTACGCAGGACTATTTTTTATGGTAAATCTAATTATTTCAATAATTTTCTATCATTGTTACCGCTTTCCAAAACGCTCATTTGATGTATGGCTATTTGATTCTGCTTGACAAGTCGTTCACCTTGAGTCATGCCCTGCTCGATGAAAACAGCATTGAGGTTCTCCATATTCGACAGGCAGATAAGTTCGTTGATTGTTGCGTAGTCACAAGTGAATGCATTAAGACCGGCTTGTATTCTAAACCCCTCGATTTCGGTGGGTTTAAAATCCGGATTATATAATTGTTCCCAAATGCCGAGATATTCAATTGTATTACGATTGCGCATCCAATTAGCAATCACTGCATTAGGTTCGTCGCTTTTATAGCGAGCCAAATCAGTCAATGATAAATAGTCAACTCCATTAACCGATATAATGAAGAATCCAAATAGAAGTGCAAAGCCGGATAGCGGTCAGCGAAAACTTTGCGGCTGCATCCTTTCAAAAGACATCGGAGCCTACAACACATGCCCACACCTCTGCCGCTATTGCTATGCCAATTATTCACCACAAACGGTGATGAATAATTTCAGAAAGCACACAAATTCTTCAGAATCAATAATATAAAAATTACAAGTCGTCTAATTTTATAGCTTTTAACGCTAATCGGAAATTCTGTTATTTGCAACAGTTTTTTCGATTAGGGATGGTTCGGCTGGCGGTTTTGATGCTGCATAAGTGTTTAAAATAGTGTGTGCTGTATTGTAGAGAGACGTTGTGTCCTAAAATTTAGGACACAACTGTCGGTATCTGTCCCCGAATTTAGGACAAGTCCGGAGTTGAGGCATTTTGGCGTTGTGTTTTGTTTTTAACAGTGTGACAACCTATTTTACTCGTTGTACAACTTTTTGGACTTTGCCGTCGGCGTATTTGATGATGTTGACGCCGTTGCAGTAGTCGCTCAGGTGTCGACCGGAGATGTCGTAGATGGCTGTCGGTTGAGCGCCGTCGGCTGAAATCGACGATACGGCGCCTTCGCCATTGGGGGTGATTTCCACTTTGTCGACAACGCTTTCGCCGGCGGCGGTTATAACGCACCAAGTATCATACTTGGGACATTCTCCTAAGTATGCGCCTGCGGGATAGGTTATCGAGCAGTTGGTGAGTGTGAGTCCTTTGAGTGCTTTAATGGCGGGCCATCCTCGTTCTTCCGGGGTTGTTGCCGGGTGTCCGTAGGCAATCACTTTTGCGTTGTCGACCACGAGTTTCGACACTTCCGAGCCGAGCCCGTTATCGAATCCGAGGATGCCGCATTGTGTGGATTTTGCCAGCACGGTGCAGCCTTTGATTGTCGTTGTTTGGTCGTCACCGCTGCTGATGTATAATGCGGCATAGCCGTCGCATTCAAGGTTAAGCACGCCATCGCCGGAGATTGTCAAATTTTTCCCCATAAAATATAGGCTGATATCTGCCGATTTGAGGGTGTTATTTCCTTTTACTATAATTTTGAAGTCGTCATAGTCTGTCCAGATTGCCTCTTTTGATTCGGTTGTTGCAATTGTAGCATCTTCGAGGGTCAATGTGCGGTTTGCGCTGTCGTAATCCACTTTGCCCGACACGCCTTCGATGTAAGTCAGGTCGGTGGTTGTGTCGTAGATAAACTCACCAAGTACTTCAAGATTGGCTGCGCTTGATGTCGCCGCTGTTGCGCATAAGATGAGAGAAAGAAGTAAAAGTTTTTTCATAACTAAAAGTTTAGAGTTTTCATATAAAAGTGTTGCGCCGACACAATCGCTGTGTCGACGCAACAAAGTTAGACCTAATTCGTATGTTTTGTATTTCGTTTAAGGAACAAAATCTTTCGTTTAAGAGACGAAATGCCGATATTTGTCGATATTTGCGTTATCGCGAGCGCATTCCGCCGCCGATAGAGCGAAGTTTCTGCGAGTTGAAACTGTTGCTGTTGCCCGAGCCGTAGCCGGTCGGGTTGCCATACTCGTCGTAGCCGTCACCGTACTCGTTTTCTTCGTCGCCGTATTCCGATTTCTTGTTTTTATCGGATTCGGTTTCCCATTTCTTCTTTTCGGGCTTGTTTTTCTTTATTTCTTCCGGTTTTTGGGCATCGACGGCAGTTGCGTAGATGTCCCAAGTTTGCTCGACGTCCCAGTTTTTCTTGAGGTTTACCACGCCGGGATAGTAGTAAGTTTCTTCGGGTTGAATGCGTAGAGCATAGTTGCCGGTGTCGTATTTGCCGTTTCGGTTTCGGTCGAAATAAAGGCGCGCATAATATTTAGCCGGCAGCATGTTGATAAATTCCGCTTTGCCGCCACGCACAGGCACGGCGAGGACGGGCGAATCGCTCGAGTTGAGGAGTTCGACGACGGCACTATCGCCGGCTGCGGGGATGTTGAATATCAGGTTGCCGTATTCTTCGAGTTTGCGCACGTTGAAGGTGGCTTCGTAGTCTTTGTTGAACACACCGTAGATGTTCGTAATGCCGAGCGAATCGATGCGCATGCGGTATTGCTCGCCGGGCTCCCACTTGTGGCGTATCTGGAGTGTGCGTCGGTCGATCGTTGTGTCGCGATAAGCCAGGCGGTATTCGGTGATGTCGGTCCAGAGCGTGTCTTGCTTCATTTCGAGATGGAAAGCGGCGGAGTCGAGTCGCTCAATCGGTTCCTGACTTTGTATGATTACGGGTGCGTAGACTTCCTGAGTGCCGCCGCTGAGCAGCGAAAGCGAGAGGAATTGCATCTTCGGCAGCGAGTCTTCGACTTCGTCTTTTTTCTTTTTCTCCTTTTTAGGCTTTTCGCGCTGGAAGTTGAAACGGAGTGTGTCGGTCGTCCAGGCGAGGTTGTCGGTCGAGTCGGTCTTGAGGTAGCGAAGCGCCACGTTCAGAGTGTCGGACGAGACGAGTTCGGGACGGCGTATCCAGTAGGTCAGCGTGTCGTTGTGCTGCGAGCGTTCGAGGGTATACCACGAATTGTCGGGCTGCGGCTTGTTGACGATTTCGAGATGGGGGAGCGTGTCGCTCGGCGCGGCAAAGATTATGCTAAGTCGCGTGGAGTCGATGCGACTGTTGTTTTGCAAATATTGCGATTTTCGGTTTTCGTTGAACATCGACAGTAGGATGTCGTTGGGATAGAAGCGTGTTTTTTTGACCGTTCTAACGCTGTCGACGGTTTTGCCGTCGAGGGCAAAGGCTGTGTCGGCAACGGCTTCGGGGCGGCACCAAGGCACGACGATGCTGTCGTAGAAGGCGATGTCTTCGGTCGGGTTGCCGAATTTGTAGTCGCGGTCGAGGTCGTTGATGGCAAACACGCGATAACTGCCGGGACGAACGTTGCGCACAATGAAGCGGCCGCGGCTGTCGGTGCGGGCGATGCGTTCGAGTTTTACCTTAGTAAAAGCGGTGTCGCTCATATTGCTTTGAAGCCCGACGATGACGTTCTGCTGAGGCTCGAGGCTTCGCGAATCGAGCACGATGCCCGACACCCTCAGCGAGTCGATAGCCTCTCCGGTCGAAAACGCAAAGGCGAAATTTTCGAGCGGATTTCCTTCGTTATTGTCTTGGATAGAGTTCGAGAAGTCGATTGTATAAGTGGTGTTGGGCAGTAGGGTGTCGACGAGTTCGATGGTCACTTTCTTGCCTGAGGCGCTCATCTTGGGCATTTCGGTCTGCGCCGGCGAGACGACAATCTTGTTCGACGGGTCTTTGAGTTGCACGATTTCGTCGAAAGTAAGTTCGATTTTGTTCTTTTTGCAATTCACTTCGTTAGGCTCGGGCGAACTTTTTACGAAAATAGGCGGCATCTTGTCTTGCGGGCCGCCTTCGGGGTTGCCGATGCTTGCGCAGGAATAGAAAATCCATGCGGCAACAAGTGTAAATAATATATAGAGAGAGTGTCGTGACTTCATACGTTAGTAATTTGAGTGCAAAATTAGTAAAAATATATGTAAAACTTTGCGATGACGCAAAATTTGTGTCGTAAAAGCGCGGCAAGTAGTAGAAGCAAATAGTATAATATTAATATAATAAGGTAAAAAGGATAAAATTTTGGTCGAAAAGTAAAGCGAAAATGCGATAATCGACATTAAAAACGCAATAACGGGCTTAAAAATTTTCTAACTTGAAATAATTAATGTATATTTGCACGCTAATAATGCAAAATTGAAATTAAATAAAATACTAAACAAAAATGCAAAGTAAAGGTTTTATTAGAGTCCTTACGGTCTTATTGGTCCTTGTTTGCGTATTTTACTTGTCGTTCTCGTTC
>JAQXVL010000197.1 GCA_029224905.1 Bacteroidales bacterium | reverse complement strand
AGGCGATGTTAAGACACAAGTCTTCTGGGCAGGTAATTTCAAAGTAACTGTCGACTATTACGCTAAAACCATTTCGTTTGTGCCCGCTGCAGTCAATGCCGATGGCACCCCCGACTACTCTACCGTATTCCCCGAAAAGCTTCGCATCGTTGGTGAAATCGCCGATGGTGAATGGGCAGCCGAATCTATTGTTGAAAACCACCTTGCTACACGCGGCGAAGACGGCTACACATACACATTCAACGAATTGCAATTCGTCAAAACCGGCAAATTCCGCCTCACAACAGCTTGGGACGCAACCAATTGGGACGGCTCATATTCAGTAAACGGTCGTGCCCTCAAGGCTGCAACCGACGCAGAACCGAGAATCAACTTCAACACCGTTGCCAACATCTTGCCGTTCACTTCGAACGACCTCGTTGCCGACGTTCAGAAATACAGCGAGAACCTTGATTTAGTATACGCGAACCTCCAACTCATTGTCAATCTGAAGGATATGACCGTTACAGGTACGATGAGTTCAGGAGTATCGCAAATCAAGGTAGGCAGCGCAACCGTGACCGCGACCAACGGTACAATCCGCGTAGACGGTGGCAACACGACATCGATTTACAACATCGCCGGACAAGCAATCGCCCTCGGCAGCCAAGCTAAAGAGTTCAGCGTTGCACGCGGCATGTACATCGTCAACGTCGACGGCAAAGCAACCAAAGTAGTGGTACGCTAACGAAGACGTTTTCACAAAAAAAGGTCGCCCCGGTGCGACCTTTTTTTGTGCCGCCTACCGCTCTCCACTCATCAGCTTGGACCACTGCCTTGTCGTAGATACGGCTATGGTGGGGATGAGATGCTCATCCTCTCGTTAACATCAAGATGCAAGCTTGGAGAGCTTGCGGTACTTGGTTAACCCCACCTTGCCGCTTGCGGCTAGGTGGGGACAGACGACACCACAACACCCGGCAATGAGCTAAATTGCATAGATTTTGCTCATTGCCACTGCTAAGTCGGAGACTTTGCAAGGCGAAATACACGAAAAAAATCGAAAAATACTTGCACAACTCAAAACCAACCGTTAACTTGCAAAAAAAATTCTATGAGCCAAGTCAGTGCATTATTCCACATAGTAATCAACACACATGAGAGACTTCAAACTATTCCCATTGAGAGTCGACGAATCATATATAATCACATATACGAGTTGCTAACAAAACACAATTGCAAGCTACTTCGTATGAATGGCACTAAAAATCACATTCATATGCTCATTGATTTGCACCCGTCAATAGCTTTATCCAATCTAATCGGAGAGATTAAGCGAGAGACATCTCTGTGGATAAAACATAACGCTATTGCTCCGGATTTTCGTGGTTGGGGAAGAGAATTCTATGCTTTTTCGTTGTCGAAAGATAGAACTGATAGTGTGATTGAGTATATAAAAAATCAACTTGAGCATCATAAGTTTGTTAGTTATGAAGATGAGATGATGCAGATATGTGTTAATGAGGGAGCGGATTTTTTTGAAACATAGTTTCGTATTGCAAAGTCTCCAACTTAGCAAGGACAATGAGCAAAGTCATATACGACTTAGCTCATTGTGTGGTGGGTGTGCATCTGTCCCCACCTAGCCGCAAGCGGCAAGGTGGGGTTAACCGAGTGCCGCAAGCTCTCCAAGCTTGCATCTTGGCGTTATCGAGTTTTTTACCCCCGCCCCCTCTTACCTCTTACCTCTCCACTCTTTTCCGCGAAAATTTGCATTTGCTCGCTTTTTGATTTAAATTTGCCAAAATAAACAGATTACGCTATGACCGACAGTGAAAGCAAATGGAGCGAACTGACCCTGCTCCCCGAGTGGGAAGAGGAATTTTGCCTGGTTTACCGCGTCAAAAAGTACGGTAAATGGGTGATGCTCAAGTGCCTAAAGCCGGAATACAAGGAGAAGCCGGAATTTCGTGTGATGCTCGAAAAAGAATTCGACGTGCGCTACAACCTGGCGCACCCTAACATCGTGATGATTAACGACTTCGAGCCGATTCCCGGACTCGGCATGTGCATTATCACCGACAACGTCTACGGAAAATCGCTGCGCGAACTCATCGACGCTCGCGCAATCGACGCCGACCTGCTGCTCAAAATCAAGACGCAACTACCTGATGCTCTGGCGTATATCCAAGAAAACCACATCGTCCACCGCCCGCTGCGCCCCGAGATGATTATGATTACCGAAGAGGGCCGCAACATCAAGCTCATCGACGTGGGTTTCGACCAACGAAACCGCCTCAAAGCGCAAGACTGTCTCGACGATATCTACAACTACGGCGACATCCTCCGCCAAGTGCTCGACGTCTACCCCACCAAACAAATGCTGCTGCGCCACATCGCCGACCGCTGCACCGACCCCAATCCGCGACGCCGCTTTCACGACATCCAAGAGCTCCGGCTCGCCATCGAAAAGCGCTCCGGCAATGCCATGTACATCGCCATCATAGCGTTTATCCTCGCCATGAGCATACTGCTCGCATGGCTCAACTCACGACGCTCGCCCGACCACAAAATCGACAGCCGCCAAACTCCTACCGAATCCGTTCGATGAAGCACCTGCTCGGCATATTATTCCTCCTCGTCGGCTCGATTGCCGCACACGCACAAAACGCCGACGAACTCTCCCTGCCAAGCGTCCGGAACAAGGTGTATAAGGGCTACTACTTCTTCCACACCGACGAAGACGGCGACAGCACGCTTATGCTCGTGCTCAACCCGATAACCTGCTTTCCACCCGAGCGTTTCAAGAACAAAAAAGCCGAAGAATTCTACTGGCGCACCGTCCGCGACGTCAAAAAGGCGCTGCCCTACGCCAAACTAATCTCGGCGACGCTCATCGAAACCTACGAATACATCGAAACTCTGCCCACCAAAAAGGAGCGCGAAGCGCACATGAAGCGCATGGAAGACGAACTTTTTCGGCAGTATAAGCCTGAGCTGAAGCGCTTTTCGCGACGTCAGGCGAAGGTGCTCGTCAAGCTCATCTACCGCGAAACCAACCAGCCGAGCTACAACATCATCAAGGCGTTCCTCGGGTCGTTTCGCGCCACGATATGGCAAGGCTTCGGCAAGATTTTCGGCGTGAGCCTCAAAGCCGACTGGCGCCCCGAAAGCGACGACAACGACGCTATGCTCGAGCGCATCGCCACCCGCGTCGAACAAGGCGCGCTGTAGAAGAGAGAGAAGCGCCCTCGGCGCGGTTAATTCGTTGACAATAAGGAGATTGTAGGGTCGCGCCTCGGTGCGACCTTCCAGGCGTGCGGAATAGATCGAAGCGAACTGGTATCCACAGCGTGTCGAAGATACGCTGTGGATGGGAGCGTCGGAGACGCGCCGGTCGTGGTAAACCCCACGCTTAGCGTCGGAGACGGTTAGCGTGGGGAGCGATGCCCTCCCAACACCTCGAGCCTCGGAGAGGGTCGGTTGTG
>JAQXVL010000196.1 GCA_029224905.1 Bacteroidales bacterium | reverse complement strand
GGCAAGTGTTGCCGCCAGGGCGATGATGAGTCGTTTAATTTTGTAAATAATTTATTCCGAACCCCGAGCGCGGTGTCGGGTACCACGCGGGCCCTAAAACAAATGTTTGACGTTGGCATTGTGTTCCGGCTTCTCCTCCGTTGCGATTACGCAGCCTTCCCGGTTGCCCAGTGACTGCGTACGGGTTTTGTCTGTGGAGTTACGGCAGCGAGTACTGCTCAGGCGTTCCACCTGATTCCTTATTGCCAAAGTCTGTCGGTGTATCATAAAAGCCAATCTGCTGCGTTGCTATCGACTTCGGGCTCGGTCATGTACGGGCAGTACACTCCCTTCGCCCTCTGTCTCAGCGCCTTGCGTCTTGACTGTTCTGATGCACCTTTGTAGGTGCAAAGGTACTGCCTTTACGGCAATTTTCAAAGAGTCGACTATTTGTAGTTGTCGGCGATTGCGTAGATTGATTCGAAGATTTCTTTGTCGGAGTCGGAGAGTGTTATTCCTCGGCGAGCCATCATTCGCTTTGCGATGTCGAAGAATTTTGCGACGGAGACGTCGGTATAGCCTGCCGAGCCTCCTTCGAGGAACGATGCGACGAACGCTCGCGGAAATCCTGCGCCGTGGATGTTGACGCCCACGCCGATTACGGTGGCGGTGTTGAGCATGCAGTTGATACCGATTTTCGAGTGGTCGCCGAGGACGAGTCCGCAGAATTGCAGCCCGGTTTTGAGGAATCGGTGGGTGCGGTAGTTCCAGAGTTTTATTTCGGTGTAGTCGTTTTTGAGGTTTGAGGCGTTTGTTCCGGCGCCGATGTTACACCATTCTCCGACGACAGCGTTGCCCAGGAATCCGTCGTGGGCTTTGTTGCTGTAGCCAATCATTACGACGTTGTTGAGTTCGCCGCCGACTTTGCAGTGCGGACCGAGAGTCGTTGCGCCGTAGATTTTTGCAGCCATGTTGACTTGGGCGTGTGTGCAAGCGGCGAAGGGGGCGCGGATGCACGAGCCTTCCATTATGATTGCGTCTTTACCTATATATATAGGACCGCCGAGTGTGTTGAGCGTGGCGCCTTGCACGGTTGCACCTTCTTCGACGAAAATTTGGTCGCGCGGACCGATTATGGTGCAACTGTCGTCGATGGGCTCGGAAGTGCGTCCGCGGGTGACGATGTCGAAGTCGGCGCGGAGTTGGGCGTCGTTTTTGAGGAATATGTCGTAGAGCCACACGATGCTGTCGACGCTGTCGATGGCGATGTCGGCGGAGCGTTGAGCGGCTTCAAACTGTTGGAGCGTGCCGCGAAGGGCAATCATCTTGCCGGCGGCGATAAGAGCTTCGCCGGGGTGTAGGGCGGCTATGCGAGCTGCCAGGTCGGCGTCGGGGAGGATGTTTGAAAGGATGATGATGTCGTCGCCGGTTTGGACGGTTGCGAATTTTACTGTCAGGTAGTCGGCGGGCTTGTATGAAATTTGTGCTTCGGGGAGCAGCCGTTGCCACTTTTCGGCTATCGTGAGTATGCCGATGCGAATGTCGGCAATCGGTCGTGTGAACGAGATGGGCAGCAGGTCGGTCCAGTTGTCTCGCTCGTCATAAAGAATGATGTTCATATTACACATTATTTTGGGCTTGTAAAGTTACGGACAATTGTAGGAAGAGCAAAATGTCGGCGTTTAAAAAAGCATAACGGCGAAGAGACGTTAGTGTATGACTGCGATTTTGGTGTTAATGTATGCTTTGTAAGGTTAAAAATACCTAAATTTGAGCAAAAAATGGCGAAAAAAGGCAAAAAGCGGGGTTCTGAGGGGTTTGAGAGGTTAAAAACGTTTGGTAGACAGCAAATTATTGCGTAACTTTGCAACGCTTTTTAGGGCAAATTGTGCCCAAAAGCGGCGTAACTCGCTGATTTTAAAAAGATTTGCGGGTTTCGGAGAGAAAAACAGAACATTTAGAGAATTAATAAATAAAGTACAAACAAAACAAACTAAGATGCCTACAATTTCGCAATTAGTAAGAAAAGGACGCCAGGTATTGACCGACAAGAGTAAGTCGCCGGCGTTGGACGGATGTCCGCAGCGTCGTGGCGTATGTGTACGTGTCTACACCACAACCCCCAAAAAGCCTAACTCGGCAATGCGTAAAGTAGCCCGCGTTAGATTGACCAATGGCAAAGAAGTAAACTCCTACATTCCGGGAGAAGGCCACAACCTCCAAGAGCACTCAATCGTGATGGTTCGCGGCGGACGTGTAAAAGACCTTCCGGGTGTACGTTATCACATTGTCAGAGGTACATTGGATACAGCAGGTGTAGCAGGTCGCACACAACGTCGTTCGAAATACGGTGCAAAGCGTCCTAAAGCGGGAGCTGCCGCAAAGGGTAAGAAGTAATAAGCCCCTCAAAACAGCAGAGATAAACAAAACGAGTTAAAACTTAGTTTTTTGTTTATTGGATTGAAATATTCGGCGGAGTAAATAGCGTTGGAGAACGCTGTTGAAGATGCTAAAAAGCAACCAAACGAACAAAAACGAAATTTGAAGCAATGAGAAAAGCAAAACCAAAAAAGAGAATTGTGTTGCCCGATCCCGTATTCGGTGACACTCGTGTAACAAAGTTTGTTAACCACTTGATGTATGACGGAAAGAAGACTACCGCATACCATATTTTCTATTCAGCATTGGAGACTGTGAAGTCGAAATTGCCTAACGAAGAAAAGAGCGCACTCGACATTTGGAAAAAAGCGCTCGAAAACATCACTCCTCAAGTAGAGGTAAAATCTCGTCGCGTGGGTGGCGCAACATTCCAAGTTCCTACCGAAATCCGCCCCGATCGTAAAGAATCTATTTCAATGAAAAATCTAATCAACTTCGCACGCAAACGCGGAGGTAAGACAATGAGCGACAAACTCGCTGCAGAAATCGTCGACGCCTTCAACGAAACCGGCGGAGCATACAAACGTAAAGAGGACATGCACCGCATGGCTGAAGCTAACCGTGCATTCGCTCACTTTAGATTTTAATTTGAAAAATTTTTAAGTAAATGGCTAATATAGACGATAAACTTCATCTGACAAGAAACATCGGCATCATGGCTCACATCGATGCCGGTAAGACAACAACCTCCGAACGTATCCTGTTCTACACAGGTCTTACTCACAAAATCGGTGAGGTACACGACGGAGCAGCCACGATGGACTGGATGGTTCAAGAGCAAGAACGTGGTATCACTATCACATCTGCTGCAACTACCGCTTTCTGGAACTACCAAGGCAACAAGTACAAGATCAATTTGATCGACACTCCGGGACACGTTGACTTCACCGTAGAGGTAGAACGTTCGTTGCGTGTGCTCGACGGTGCTGTTGCAACGTTCTGCGCAGTAGGCGGTGTTGAGCCTCAGTCGGAAACCGTATGGCGTCAAGCCGACAAATACAACGTGCCGCGAGTAGGTTACGTCAACAAGATGGACCGTTCGGGCGCTAACTTCCTCGAAGTGTGCCGCCAAGTTCGCGAAGTCCTCGGCGCAAATCCGGTGCCTATCCAATTGCCTATCGGTGCTGAAGAAACTTTCAAGGGCGTTGTCGACCTTATCACAATGAAGGCTTACTTCTGGCACGATGAAACTATGGGTGCTGAATATTCCGTAGAAGAAATTCCGGCAAACATGGTTGACGAGTGCGAGACTTATCGTGACAAGATGCTTGAGTCGGTCGCTGAATTCGACGACGACTTCATGACAAAATATTTCGACGACCCGTCGACTATCACCGTTGACGAAATCAAGGCAGTTATCCGTAAGGCAACCCTTAAGATGGCTATCGTGCCGATGATTTGCGGTTCGTCGTTCAAAAATAAAGGTGTGCAATGCCTCCTCGACGATGTTTGCGCATTCCTTCCGAGCCCGCTCGACGCTGGCGAAGTTGTTGGTCACGCTTATGGCGACCCCGACAAGGAAGAATCTCGCAAGCCGTTGTTCGAAGAGCCGCTTAGCGCATTGGCATTCAAGATTGCAACCGACCCGTACGTAGGTCGTCTCTGCTTCTTCCGCGTATACTCAGGCTCGATTGAAGCCGGTTCGTATGTGTTCAACTCGCGTAGCGGTAAGAAAGAGCGTATCTCTCGCCTCTTCCAAATGCACTCGAACAAGCAAAACCCGATGGAAGCTATCGGCTGTGGTGATATCGGTGCCGGTGTAGGTTTCAAGGATATTCGCACAGGTGATACACTCTGCGCTGAAGAGCATCCTATCGTGCTCGAGGCTATGGAATTCCCCGATCCTGTGATTGGTATCGCCGTAGAGCCTAAGACTCAAAAAGACCTCGACAAACTCGGCGTTGGCTTGCAGAAGTTGGCTGAAGAAGACCCGACATTCCGCGTTGAGACCAACGAAGAAACCGGTCAAACCGTCATCAGCGGTATGGGTGAGCTCCACTTGGACATCATCATCGACCGTCTCCGCCGCGAGTTCAAGGTTGAATGTAACCAAGGTCGTCCGCAAGTTACTTACAAAGAGGCAATCACCAAGCCTGTTGAACTCCGTGAGGTATTCAAGAAGCAAACCGGTGGTCGCGGTAAGTTCGCAGATATCATCGTACGCGTTGAGCCCGTTGACGAAGGCTTTGAGGGCAACCTCCAATTCATCGACGAAGTCAAGGGCGGTAACATTCCTAAGGAATTCATCCCGTCGGTACAAAAGGGCTTCCAGACTGCAATGAAGAACGGTGTTCTCGCAGGCTATCCCGTAGAACAACTCAAGGTAACCTTGCTCGACGGTTCGTTCCACCCCGTAGACTCTGACCAACTTTCGTTCGAGCTTTGTGCCATCCAAGCATTCAAGAAAGCATGCGAAAAGGCAGGTCCGGTACTTATGGAGCCGATTATGAAGATCGAGGTAGTTACTCCGGAAGAAAGTATGGGTGACGTAATCTCCGACCTTAACAAACGTCGCGGACAAGTAGAAGGTATGGAAACCAGCCGCAGCGGTGCCCGTATCGTAAAGGCAAAATCGCCGCTCGCCGAGATGTTCGGCTACGTAACATCGTTGCGTACCATCACTTCGGGTCGCGCCACTTCGACAATGTCGTTCTCACACTATGCAGAGGTAGGTACATCAATTGCACGTCAAGTGCTTACAGAGTGCCAAGGTAGAGTAGATTTATTGAAATAACACTTAAATACAATGAGCCAAAAAATCAGAATCAAATTGAAATCTTACGACCACAACTTGGTTGATAAGTCAGCAGAGAAGATTGTAAAGGCTGTCAAGGCAACAGGCGCCGTAGTAAGCGGTCCGATACCCCTTCCGACACACAAACGTATCTTCACTGTCAACCGCTCGACTTTCGTAAACAAGAAGTCGCGTGAACAGTTCCAACTTTCGTCGTTCAAACGTCTTATCGACATCTATAGCTCGACATCGAAGACAATTGACGCATTGATGAAACTCGAACTTCCCAGCGGTGTAGACGTACAAATCAAAGCGTAAGACAATTCAGAACCAAAACAAATTAAATTTATTAAGAAATGCCAGGATTATTAGGAAAGAAAATCGGAATGACATCCGTTTTCAGTGCCGACGGCAAGAACGTGCCGTGCACTGTTATCGAAGTAGGTCCTTGTGTTGTTACTCAGGTTAAAACAGTGGAAACCGACGGCTACGCAGCTCTCCAATTGGGCTTCGAAGACAAGAAGGACAAACACACTACCAAGCCTGAGGCAGGTCACTTTGCAAAGGCCGGAACAACACCGAAGCGCCACTTGGCCGAGTTCAATGGTTTCGAGCAAGAATACAAGCTCGGCGACACAATTACTGTAGACCTGTTCGAAGGTGCAGAATTTGTCGACATTGTAGGTACCTCAAAAGGTAAAGGTTTCAAGGGTGTTGTAGGTCGTCACGGCTTCGGCGGTGTAGGTCAAACAACTCACGGTCAGCACAACCGTTTGCGTGCCCCCGGTTCTATCGGTGCTTGCTCTTACCCTGCAAAGGTGTTCAAGGGAATGCGCATGGCAGGACAAACAGGCAACGAACGCGTTACTGTACAAAACCTTAAAGTGTTAAAAGTAATTTCAGAGCACAACCTCCTTCTCATCAAGGGTTCAGTGCCTGGAGCCAAAGGTTCAATCTTATTAATTGAGAAATAATGGAATTAGCAGTATATAATATCAAAGGTGAGGACACCGGCCGCAAAGTCACTCTCGACGATGCAGTATTCGGTATTGAGCCCAACGAGCATGCAGTATGGCTTGACGTAAAGCAACATCTGGCAAACTGCCGCCAGGGTACTCACAAAGCTAAGGAAAGAAGCGAAGTTTCAGGTTCGACTCGTAAACTCCACAAGCAAAAAGGCGGTGGCGGTTCACGTATCGGTGACATCAACTCTCCGGTGTTGGTAGGTGGTGGTCGTGTGTTCGGTCCGCGTCCTCGTGACTATCACTTCAAGCTCAACAAGAAAGTAAAGCAACTCGCACGCAAATCTGCGCTGTCTGTAAAGGCTCAGGATAATCAGATTATCGTAGTAGAAGACTTCACTTTCGAGGCTCCGAAGACTAAAGATTTCGTAAATATTACTAAAAATCTCAAAATCGAGGGCAAAAAAGTCGTTGTCGTTTTATCAGAACAAAATAATAACGTATATTTGTCAGCTCGAAATATCGAGAACGCAAAAGTAGTTTTGACGACTGGTCTTAACACATATACAATCCTTGACAACAAGGCGTTGGTATTGTGTGAGAGTAGCCTTGCGGCTATCAATAACTTTTAACCAAAGGAGGTAGAAAATGGAAATGATAATCAAACCAATCGTAACAGAGAAGGCGACAGCGCTGACAGAGAAAGGCGGTCGCTACACGTTCCGCGTATCTCCGGAGGCTAACCGTGAGCAAATCGCTCAAATGATCACCAAGCTTTACGGCGTTAAAGTAGTGTCGGTCAATACGATGGTATGCCGCGGCAAAGATAAATCGCGTTACACAAAATCAGGTCTGCTTAAGGGTAAGACAAGCAAGTATAAAAAAGCAGTAGTAACCCTTGCAGAAGGCGAAACTATAGATTATTATAGCAATATTTAATAAGAAATGGCAGTAAGAAAATTGAAGCCCACAACACCGGGGCAAAGACACAAAGTTATTGGAGTATTTGATGAAATCACTGCTTCTACTCCAGAGAAAACTCTTACAGTCGGTAAGATTTCGACCGGCGGCCGCAACGCAGAAGGACACCGCACCACTCGTTACAAAGGTGGAGGTCACAAGCGTAAATACCGCCTCATCGACTTTAAGAGAGCAAAAGACGGTGTGCCGGCGACCGTAAAGACCATCGAGTACGACCCGAACCGTTCGGCTCGTATTGCGTTGCTCTACTATGTAGACGGCTCGAAGGCATACATAATTGCACCCAACGGCTTGACTGTTGGCTCTACAGTTATGAGTGGGGAGAACGCCGCACCTGAGGTGGGGAACGCTCTTCCACTGAGCAAGATACCTGTTGGTACTTTAATTCACAACATTGAATTGCGTCCGGGACAAGGCGCCTTTATGGTGCGTTCAGCCGGTACGTTTGCACAGTTGACCTCTCGCGACGGCGACTACGTAATCGTTAAGTTGCCCTCAGGCGAGACTCGCAAAATCCTTTCGACTTGTAAGGCAACAATCGGCGTTGTAGGCAACAGCGACCACGCACTTGAGCAATCGGGTAAAGCCGGACGCTCTCGCTGGTTAGGCCGTCGTCCTCACAACCGCGGTGTGGTAATGAACCCGGTAGATCACCCGATGGGTGGTGGTGAAGGTCGCGCAAGCGGTGGTCATCCACGTTCTCGCAAGGGTCTTTACTCTAAGGGTCTCAAGACAAGAGCACCGAAGAAACATTCTTCTAAGTACATCGTTGAAAGACGTAAAAAGTAATTTAAACAGAATTAACAATTATGAGTCGATCATTAAAAAAAGGCCCTTATATCAGTGTCAAACTCTACAAGAAAGTAGACGCTATGAACGAGAGCGGCAAGAAGTCGGTTATCAAGACTTGGAGCCGTGCCTCAATGATAGCACCGGACTTTGTAGGTCACACATTCACTGTGCATAATGGTAACAAATTTATCCCTGTCTACGTTACGGAAAACATGGTAGGCCACAAGTTGGGCGAATTCGCTCCGACACGCAAGTTCGGCGGCCATGCAGGTAACAAGAAGTAGAGCCCGGGGTAGTTCAAACAAATGAATTAAAAAGAAAACAACAATGGGTGTAAGAAAAAGAAACTCAGCCGAAAAGATAAAAGAAGCCAACAAGGCTGTCTGCTGCGCAAAATTGCGCAACGTGCCTTCTTCTCCCCGCAAGATGCGCTATGTAGTCGACATGGTACGCGGTATGGAAGTGTTTAAGGCTCTCGGTGTGCTCAAATTCTCTAACAAAGAAGCAGCAGCCAAGGTCGAAAAACTTCTGCGTAGCGCCATCGCAAACTGGGAGCAGAAGAATGAAAGAAAAGCTGAAGCAGGCGAACTGTTTGTCAACACAATCTTCGTTGACCCAGCTCCGATGTTGAAGCGTCTGCGTCCGGCGCCGCAAGGCCGCGGATACAGAATCCGTAAACGTTCGAACCACGTTACATTGTTCATCGGTACTAAAGATAATAACACTAAAAAAGAAGCATAAGAAATGGGACAGAAAGTAAATCCGATAAGTAACCGTTTAGGTATCGTTAGAGGTTGGGATTCCAGCTGGTACGACGGTAAAGGCTATGGCGATTCCCTGCTCGAGGACTACAAGATCCGTGAGTATCTTAATGCTCGCCTTTCAAAGCAAAGTGTTTCTCGTATCGTTATCGAACGAACTCTTAAAATGATCACAGTGACTATCTGCACTTCTCGTCCCGGTCTTATCATCGGTAAAGGCGGCTCGGAAGTCGACAAACTCAAGGAAGAGTTGAAGAAAATCACTGCGAAAGACGTACAAATCAACATTCACGAGGTAAAGCGTCCCGAGCTTGATGCACAAATCGTAGCAACCAACGTTGCACGTCAAATCGAAGGCAAGATTGCTTATCGCCGTGCCGTAAAGACCGCCATCGCATCGTCGATGCGTGCCGGTGCAGAAGGTATCAAGGTGCAAGTTAGCGGACGTCTGAACGGCGCTGAAATGGCACGTTCGGAAATGTTCAAAGAAGGACGTACACCGCTCCACACGCTCCGTGCCGACATCGACTACTCGCTCGTTGAAGCACACACCAAGGTAGGTGTTGTAGGCGTGAAAGTATGGATTTGCCGCGGTGAAGTTTATGGCAAGCGTGACCTTGCTCCCGCTTTCGGTGCAAACCAAAAGGAAGGACGTCAAGGCAACGGTGGTCGCAACCGTCGTGGCGGTTTCCGCGAAAAGAAAAACAATCGTTAAACGAGTTTAATTAGAGAACAATGTTACAACCAAAGAAAACAAAATTCAGAAGACAACAGAAAGGCCGCATGAAAGGCAACGCTCAGCGCGGCAATCAGTTAGCCTTCGGTTCGTTCGGCATAAAATCGCTTGACTCCAAATGGATTACAAGCCGCCAGATTGAGGCAGCCCGTGTGGCAGTGACACGCTACATGCAACGTCAAGGACAAATCTGGATACGCATTTTCCCGGATAAGCCAATCACGAAGAAGCCTGCCGAAGTCCGCATGGGTAAAGGTAAAGGTTCACCCGAAGGTTTCGTTGCTCCCGTTACTCCCGGTCGTATTATTATCGAAGTCGAAGGCGTTAGCTACGACATCGCCAAGGAAGCTCTCCGCCTCGCCGCGCAAAAGCTCCCCGTGGTGACCAAATTCGTAGTGCGTCGCGACTATGACCCCTCCCAAAACGTCTAAGCAATATGAAAAAAGAAGAAATCAAAGAACTTAGCACCGCCGATCTGAAGGAACGCTTGGCTCAAATGGAGAAAGAATACCTCCAACAAAAAATCAACCACGCCGTTTCTCCGCTGGACAACCCCGCTAAGATAACCGCCGACCGTCGCATGATCGCCCGCGTTAAAACCGAGCTCCGCATGCGCGAACTTAACAACCAATAACCCCCACCAAAAAATGGA
>JAQXVL010000195.1 GCA_029224905.1 Bacteroidales bacterium | reverse complement strand
GCTCGGCAGGCTCATCGGCAGCACCCTTGACGGCTACGGCTGGCATCACAGCTGGTTCGGCTGGCTATTCGACGCCATCGTGTTCACAGCGATAGTTACAACCCTTTCGCTGCTCACCTTCAGCCTCCTCGCCCCCGGCTTCACCACCTTCCTCCGCCGATTCATTAATAAGAGATTAAAAAGATGACAAATTCAAAGCCGAAAGTTAGTGTTATCGTTCCGATATACGGGGTAGAAGCCTATATTGAACGCTGTGCGGTTAGTCTGTTTGAGCAGACGCTTGACGATATAGAGTACATCTTCGTCAACGATTGCACGCCCGACAATTCGATGACAATTCTTTCCGAAGTGCTGTCACGCTATCCGCAGCGACGCGAGCAGGTTCGCATCATCAACCAACCGAAAAATCTTGGTGCGGCTAAAGCACGCGAAGATGGCATAAAAGCCGCCCGAGGTGAATATATCATCCATTGCGACAGCGATGATTGGGTGGAGAAGAATATGTATCAACTTTTGTACGAAAAAGCAAAAGCTGACAATTCAGATATGGTCATTTGTGATTGGTATGTAACTGATGGAGTGAATCACAAGGTTGTAACCCAAAATTTGGACGTCAATTCCGATTTGCTTCGAGGATTACTAAATCAAACAATAGTTGGAAGTTTATGGAACAAATTTGTCGCTTGTCATATTTATCACTCTTTAGACTTTTTCCCAACGGCACATATGTGGGAAGATGTTGCGTATACTGTCCAGTTTATGCATAAATGTGCAAATATAGGATATTTAGGAAGCCCGCTGTATTACTATTACAATAATGAAAATTCAATATGCAGAAGTAAGGATGAGGCATCTTCTATTAAGCGTTGCATGCAGGCTTGTGAAAATATAGATGCAATTTTGCAATATTTGAAGAAATACAATTTGGATAAACGTTATGCCAATGATATTGTAGTGTTGAAAAATAGTGCCCGTGTTGGCCTTTGGCACTTATTTTTGAAGCAGCCTAAGAAATACTATAGAAAGTGGCTTTCCGTTTATCCGGAAATTAATTTGAGGTATCCATTAACATCAGGCATCCCTTTTACTTATAGGCTTGTTTTCGGCTTATCCGTAATAGGCGTATATCCCTTAATATATAAAATTATGCATAGGAGGTAGCAATTGATTGTTAACTACATAGAGCGTAAAACCAATAGTACCATTTGGCTTTTACCGGATGCCTTGTTGTAAGTTTTACGAAAGTGCGTTGAATTGATTAAAACAAATGTTTAAATGAATCCATTAATTTCGATTATAGTACCTGTCTATAATGCAAGAAATACGATAGAACGCTGCATTAATAGCGTATTGTCGCAAACATATTCGCAATTTGAACTTATCATTATTGATGACGGTAGTACTGATGATTCGTTAGCAATATGTGAAAAATTTGCATTGTCGGATTCTCGCATAATTGTTAAGCACCAAGATAATAAAGGTGTAAGTGCTGCTCGCAATTTGGGTATTAGTTTATGTAAAGGAGAGTGGATTTCATTTTTAGATTCTGATGATTATTTAGGAGAACACTTCCTTCAGGATTTAATAGTCAACACCACTGATTGTGATATAATTATTGGAGGATTGCAAAAGATATATATACTGGAAAATCAGGAGTTGCCAGATAATCGATACCCTAACGCATATATTCATGATGGCTTTACAGATTATATGTCAATATGGGATAAGGTGTTGATATATGGATACGCATGTGGAAGACTATACAAAAGCACAATCATAAAGACACATCATATTACATTTCCAATAGAGTATTCATTACATGAAGACCATATATTTTACTATAAATTCCTTACACATTCGAATATAATTAAACTATCGGATAAAAATGGATATTACTATGTCAACAATGGTGTGTCAACATTATCGCGGAATACTTCCGTTAATCCGGATTTAAAATGGAATGCATACCAACAAATCTCCGACATATTAAAGGAAATTATTGCGAAATTTAAACTAACTAACGATAGTTTACCTCTAACTCAAAACTTTATCATTCGGCTTTATATCTCTGCTGTAATTAACAGTTATAGAAGAAAAATGTATAATTCGAAATACATTTTCCCAAATAATGATTTAAGAAATCAAATCCGGAAGTTCCATAAGCCATTGTCAATAAAAGGTTATGCAATAAAGTATATATTGGGATATTTACCGAATGGAATGCAGCATTTAATTTTGAAATTATTAATAAGATGAATCTTTTTTTATTAAAAAGAAGGGTTGGTTTGATAGTGTCATTGCCGTTTAGCATCTATTTCAATTTTCATTATTTGCCATTTAATCAAGCTATCAAATTACCCATCATTTTGTACTATCCAAGATTTTGGGCTTTAGGTGGCAAAGTGATAATCAAATCTTCTAATGTTCGATTTGGTATGATTCGTTTAGGTCTATTTAATGCAAGCATTGATAATGGAAAAGGTTTCACCTGGATGAATGAAGGAGGTACTGTTGTTTTCTATGGAGATTTTTCGACAGGGCCTGGGTCTGTCTTCAAGATAGGAAAAGATAATGCTTTATTAAAATTCGGTAATCAAACACATAGTGCATCAACTTTAAAAATCGAATGCCATTGTCGTATCTGTATTCAAGACAGGGTTCTTTTTGGATGGGGTGTTATAATTATGGACTCAAATTTGCACCGACTTAAAAATAGTGATGGCTCTTGGGCGGGGAAGGGATATGGCGAGATAGAAATAGGTGAGAACAGTTGGATTTCATCACAAAGTGTCGTGTTGCCGGGAGCACGTTTCCCCTCATATAGTGTGTGCTCATTAGGCTCGATTCTGAATAAAGACTATTCTGAAAGTCCTAAAGGATTGTATGCAGGCAGACCTGCAAAGTTGATTAAAGAAGGTATATGGAGAGATATGTCAGATAATGCTATTGAATACGATTTAATTAAGACCTCACTTGAATAATAGTATATTTACAATGGAGTTATCATACCTATAATAGCAATTATTAAAATTCACAGAAAAAAATGATTGTTGGATTTCTTTTATCTTACGCTTCTTTCTCTCCAACTAATGGAATAGTAAGTCAGGCATTTACTTGGAAAAAGGGCTTGGAGAAGTTGGGACACAAGGTGATATTGGTAAATTCATGGGATAAGTACGATTGGAAAGATTTCGATGCATTCATAATCTTTGGATTTAGTGTTTATTCTTTTGAATTTATTAGTGTTTTAAGCAAGGTGAATACAAAAATATATGTTGCACCTATATTAGACCCGGATTATGGTGTGAGTTTTCTTAAACTGTATTCCCATTGGGGCAGTAGTAAACTTCGTCTCACTAATCCATTCTATTGCTTTAGGAAGGTTAAGAATAAAATCAAAGGTGTTTTAGTTCGTTCTGAATATGAGAAAAAGTATTTGGTAAAAGGCTTTGGCTTTAAAGAAGAACAGTGCACCATCGTTCCTCTCTCTTGTGGAGTGGAAAGAAACGAGATTGATTTGGATTGTAAAGAGGATTTCTGTCTTCATATCAGTCTGCTTTGTGACCATCGTAAAAATGTAAAACGACTGATTGAAGCAGCCAACAAATATAAGTTTCAATTAATTCTTGCAGGCAAACTTCGAAACGACGAAGAACGGAATTTGCTATATTCTTGGATTGACGGAGCAGAAAACATAAAGTATTTAGGCTATATTTCAGAAGAAGAAAAGTTAAATTTATATAGAAAGGCAAAAGTTTTTGCGTTGCCGAGCCTAAATGAGGGAGTCGGCATAGTAGCTCTTGAGGCTGCTGCTTACGGATGCGACATCGTTATTACCAAATTGGGCGGTCCTCATGAATACTATAATAATATGGCTAAGATAATTAATCCACATAGTTGTGACGAAATAGGCCGGTCTGTTTGTGAGCTTTTAAATGGAGAAACATATCAACCGAATTTGTCGGATTACATAATGCAGACTTATTCAATAGACGCCATATCAAAAAAACTGATTTTAACATTACAGCAATAAGAAATAAATGATTAAGTTACTACAATTCAATCTGAAAGAAATTGTTTCCGACCGTGTGATTGCCACGTTGCTGATGGTAATGCTTTGCGTGCAAATCTTTCCACTCGAGGGTGAGGGAGTAAGCAATGTCAAAGTCGCAATTATGGCATTGGCACCGATTTTATTCATTTTTAAAACTCCGGTTGTTTCAAAATCGCTGCTTTGGGGTGTTATCCTTTGGCTGACTTGCTATTTTTGTGCATCATTCCAATCGTATATGCGTTTTTCGACAATCGGATATTTCGGAATGTATATAATGACATTTATTGTCTTTTATAACCTTGTCTATCAAGGCGCTTTCACGTTTAGTTATTTCAAGCGATTGCTGCGAGCGTTGATTGTAGTTTTTGCCATTGTGCTGATATTGCAGCAAATATGTATACTTTTAGGCATTAGAACATTTTGGCTGATAAATCTTGATAATCAGTATTTTTTGGCAATTGACAAACTGCCTTCGTTGACTATTGAGCCGAGCCATTCGGCGCGCGTGCTTGGCGTTATGATGCTTTGCTATTTGCGCTGCTTACAGATGGAGAACGGAGGCGAGCGAGTTTCGATAAAGACGCTATTCGATAAAGATAATCGTAAGGTGTCAACTTTGTTCCTTTGGGTAATGCTAACGATGGGGAGTGGTACAGCATTTATCGCCCTTGGCATTTTGTGTCTTTATTTCATTACATGGCGAAATATTTGGTATGTAGCGCCTATACTCATTGGCTTTTTTGCAATAAGCAGTTTGCTCGAGGTAAAGCAGTTGACTCGCGCAGTAGACACTATGCAAGCCACAATGACAGGCGACAAACAACAAGTGCTTGAGGCTGACGAAAGTGCGGCAGTAAGAATCCTTCCCGTCTTCAACACTTTTACGGAAACGGATTTGACAGATAAAGAAACCTGGTTCGGCAAAGGCACATCGAAAAAATACAGTTTAGAAGAGGCAGGTAGGTTGCTTAAAAAAAGCAAAATTCCAATTTTTGAGCAATATGGTCTAATAGCAATGATACTGTCGTTCATCTTGGTTTATACTTGTATGATAAAGAATGTGCTTAGTATAGAAACATTGATGTTTGGAATGTTGTTTGCTTTTAGCATAGGAAATATTTATTACATTTGGGGCTGTATGATGATTTTTTCGGCAACAAGATATTTTTTGATAAATACAAAACAAACTTGTCTAAAGACTAAAGCAGATTGTTAAACATATGGATTTGACAGTTGTTATATGCATGTATAATGCAGAAAAATATATCGAAGAAACGCTTGAAAGTCTGATGGCTCAAACGGTTCAAGATTTTCAATTGCTTATAATCAACGATTGCAGCACCGACAACAGTGTTGACATTGTAAAAAAATTCTTCAATGAGCATCCACGTCAATATGAGCTTGTAAATCTTGAAAAAAACCAAGGTATTGCTTATGCAAGAAATTTTGCATTAAACAAATCAACAACAAAATATTTGGTATTCATTGATTCCGACGACATCCCCTTACCAAACCTTTTACAAGAAGAATATGAATTATTGTCTAACGATTCATCGTTAATTGCTGTTAGCAGTTGGTGTGATTTTATTGATGAAAACAATAAAAAGTTAAAAGGTGGGACTTTTCTCGGTGATACAACAAAAGAAGATTTTAAGCAGAGGGCATCAAAAAACAAGTTGATATTTTTACTAATTCAAACGATGTTTGACAGGGAATATGCTAAAAAAGCCGGAGGTGTCAGATGTGAAGGATTCCCGGAAGGAAAACCCAGATATCGTGACTATTGCGAAGATTTGGACCTCTGGACTCGTATGAGCGATTTCTATAAAGAAGGAAAATATATAATCACAATACCAAAGGTTTTATATCATTATCGTAAAATAGATGGGCTATCTTCAAATCATTATAATATGATTTTGAAGATGAAATTTGTAAAGTTTAATCTATTAAGGCGAAGAAATGACTTAGCGGAATTGTCGTTTGTCGATTTTTTAAATCAAACATCAGAAAAGCAGAAACGAGAATGGATTCGAGAGTCGAAAGCTGCCGATAATCTGAGAAATGGCGTATACTATATAGTTAAAAAACATAACTTATTCAAAGGTATTCAATGTCTATTTTTAACTATTTGGTACAACCCATCATATATATATGAAAAAATAAAACACAATTTAAAACTGAGCAAATGACAAATAAATTACCGGATATAGTTTCAGTTGTATTTTCATTTTTAAATGAGAATACTGAATATGCTGTGTTGCGCAATTATGAGGGCTTACCTTATCACAACAACAGTCGCGATATTGATATTGCTATCGAAAAGAAAGAGTGGATTAAGATACGAAAACCATTGGTAGATTTAATTCAACAATGTGGATGGAAGATTGTTACCTATTTACAAAGTGACCGTTTGCAGACCTTGGTTTGCGGTATCGTTCGTGAAGACAATACGGTAGATTTGGTTCAGTTTGACTTTTTTTACCATACGTCGGTATTCGGATTAGTCTTGGTAGAAAACAAGGATTTTTTGAAACATCGTGTCTTTAATGGAGAAATATATCATGTCGATAAGTCGTATGAGTTCTTGGATAAGTATATGTACGACCGTGCTGTTGGTGCGCCATATCCGGACAAATACAAACATACTCGTGAATGTGCCGAAAATGAATTTGTTGTCAAGGAGCATGTACAACAAGTGTTTGGATTTGATGATTTGGCAAATTGTGACAAGGCATCGAAAATGGCTAATTTAGCTGCTGTGCTGAAATGGAATTTTAAGCGTTTTGGGTTAGGCGCTATTTCAAATATGCTTTGTTTCGAATATCACCATATAAAAAACTATCTTTGTTCTAACACCGGTTTTTCCATTGGTTTTACAGGACCGGATGGCTCAGGCAAGACAACTGTAATAGATTTATTGATAGATAGCTTGGGCGATGTCTTTCGTAAAGCTCACAAGTATTATCATTTCCGCCCGTCTTTGTTTGGCAATCTTGGCGAAGTTGCTCACTCAGCCGGATTAAAAAAGGATGTTGACCGCAATTATAGCGATCCTCATCGAGGTGGAAAAACGGGAATTTTGAGTTCGTTATTTCGTCTTGGTTATTATTCGATAGACTATATTTTAGGCTTTTGGACAAAAGTGAAAAGCGAAACACGAATCTCTCGTCTTGTGATATTTGATAGGTATTACACTGATATTATTTGTGATAGCCGACGCACTCGCATCTATCTTAATCCTAAATTCCTTTATTGGTTTGGCAAACTCTTTATTCCATCGCTTGATTACAATATTTTATTAACGGCATCAACCGATACTATATTAAGTAGAAAGCAAGAACTCGATAAAGCCGGGATTGAAGCGATAAATTCAAAAATTGAATATCTGAAAACCAAGAAAGGGTACAAGAAAATTCTCAACGAGGGAACACCTCAAGAAGCGGCTTGTCAAATATTGGATTACATATTCAATGAACAACACATGAAGAATATTAAACGAATAAAATGACTCGATTACGTATCTTCATATCAGCATATGCTTGTGAGCCGGGGCTTGGGAGCGAAATCGGAGTAGGGTGGCATTGGGTTCTCGAAATGTCGAAATACTTCGACTTGTGGGTTCTGACTCGCGAGAGTAACCGTAACACGATTGAGCCGTGGATTGCCGACCATCCGCAATTCGCTAATATTCATTTCCTCTATTTCGACCTGCCGAAGTGGGCGCGTTTTTGGAAAAAAGGTCTTCGTGGCGTGCGCACTTACTATAATATTTGGCAAATGTGCACGAATAGCATAGTCCGCCGCACAATGAAGGCTAACGACATAAAAATATTTCATCATCTGACTTACGGCAATGCTATTTGGCGAGTCAGCAGTTACGGACGCCATCAATTCTTCGTGTGGGGTCCGATTGGCGGTTTGGAAACCATTCCGAAGGATTTTAGCAGCCACTATCAAGGAAAATTAAAGATACTTGAAACGGTTCGTCGCATGATGGTGAAATTTTTGCCGTTAAATTTAGGATTCCGCAAACGATGCAAATGCGCTGACGTGATTTTGTGCAAAACCGACCTTACTCGGCAACAAATTCCCGAACAATACCGCTCAAAAGCAGTGCTGTTTACCGACGTGGCTGTCGACAGTGCCGAAATTGATACAAATGCCCGAGCAACGGTCGACAATGTTGTAAATCTGCTGTCGGTGGGCAGGCTTGATGCTTGGCGCGGCTTCGATTTGGCAATAGAAGCTCTGTCGAAAGCCCTAAAGCGGAATGATAGTTTGCTGTTGACAATAGTCGGCAAAGGGCAAGACCTCGAGCGTTTGCAATCGTTGACGCGTAATTTAGGCATCGCCGATAAAGTTGAGTTTGCCGGGAAACTTTCGATGGAAGACTACAAAGCCCGACTTGCTCAATGCGATGCGGTTGTAAATGCGTCGCTGAAAGAGGGCGCTGTTACCGTGTCGTTCGACAGTATGACATACGGAAAACCGTTGATTTGCCTCGACACGACAGGCTATACACGATATTTCAACGACGATTATTCGGTAGTAATCCCAATTACTAACCGTGCCCAAACAATCGAAGAACTGTCGAAAGCGATGGTTGCCGTTTGCGATTCACAAATGCGTATTTGGTTGGGCGAGAATGCAAGAAAAGCGGGAAAAGCCTTCTCGTGGGAAAAACGTGGCGTGGAAATTAGAGATTTAATAGAAAAAAGTTACAATTCCAAAACCGAATAGCGATGATAGAGTTTGGCAAGGGCGAGGAGTTTTATGAGTTGGCGAATGCCGACGGAAAGCGTTGGCTCGTGCCTCGGCGCGGCCTTGGCGTGGCTTTTTGCCTCTATCAGCCAAGTGGATTTCGCGGCAAGTTGCTTAAGCGGTTCTATCCGCTGTTGCATCTGTCGGCTGTGCGTCGACGTCTCGGCGTGGCGGTCTGTCACTGTCAGCTCAATGAGGATTTCGCGAAACTCGTCGGCGAGGCTTTCGGCAGCGCTCCGACTTCGTTTGCCGCCTTTTTCGGCACGCCCTGTGTTCACCAAAAAACTACCATCCAACTATGCTCATCCGACCGAATTACGGGCTACGCCAAGACCACCCCAAGCGCCGACATCGCTCAACTCTTCGCTCGCGAGCAGCGCATCTTGGCACGATTGGCTGAGCTGGGCATGACGGGCATTCCCCAAATACGGTTCGTAGGAAATGTGGGCGGCGAGCACGTTATGCTACAGACAACGGTCAAGACTCGTCGGTCGCACACGCTCCACCATTGGGACGCTCTGCATCAAGCTTTCGTCGACAGCCTGCAAAGCAAATCAGCGACAACGATTGCCTACGAAACGAGCGACTTTGCCGCCGACGTCGAGTTTTTGAAGAATAACATTGCCGATTTGCCCGATTTTGCCCAAGAGTCGGTGAGTAAAGCATTCGCAGACGTGGCGAGGCGCTATAGCGGTCGACAAGTGGAATTTATGGCATATCACGCCGACTTCACGCCGTGGAATATGTTCGTCGAGAGCGGCAGGCTTTTCGTGTTCGATTGGGAATATGCACGGCTGACGTATCCGTGCCGACTCGACCGCTATCATTTCGAACTACAGACGGCATACTTCGAGCGGCATTTAGAACCCGTTGCGGTTATGGAAGAGCTACGGCAGCAAGTGTGGTTTTCGTCGTCGAACTGCATCGACTATCTTGTAAGCATCGTGAGCCTCTACCTCCGCCGAGAAGGAAAAGAAATAGAATCCAATCCAATGCTCAAATATTGGATAGAATTGATAAAGATAAATTTATGCAAGTAGTTTGTTTTCATCTATATAACGATTACAGCGGGAGTCCGAGGGTGTTGCGGACAGTGATTGATGGGCTGCTTCGCGAGGGCGTCGACGTCACGTTGGTCTCGTCGCGGGGTGGGGCGCTCGACGAAATTGCGTCGCACTCGTCGGCTCGCTTTCGTCATGTCGGCTACCGCTATAAGTTCTCGACTAATCCCGTTGTCACGATGCTCCGTTATTCGCTTGTGCAGTTGCTGACTTTCTTTGTTGCTCTGCGGTGGACTTTCAGCCGAGATGTGACGTTCTATGTCAACACGATTCTCCCTGTTGCTCCGGCTCTTGCGGGGCGGCTTACGGGTAAGCGCGTGGTCTATCACTATCACGAAAATGCGTCGGTCAAGAGTGCGATGTATCGCTTCTTGTCGGCAATGATGCAACGGCTGGCGAATGACATAATCTGTGTATCCGACTATCAGGCTTCGCTGTTGAAACGTCGTCGGCGCGTCACGGTTGTGCCTAATGCCGTGGCGGATGAGTTCGCTCGTCGGATGACGCCGAATGCCGAACAGTCGTTCGAAAAACAAACGGTTTTGATGCTTTCGTCGCTGAAAGACTATAAAGGCACGCGCGAGTTTTTCGAGATTGCGCAGCGTTTGCCCGACTATCGCTTTACGCTGGTGGTCAACGACGAAATGTCGGCAATCGAGAAGTATATCGCCGAGCGAGGAATTGTCGTGCCGACCAATTTGACTGTTTTTCCGCGACAGACCGACATTGTAGAGTTCTATCGCCGAGCATCGGTTGTGGTGAATCTGTCAAATCCGAGGTCGTTCATCGAAACATTCGGCATGACCGTTGCGGAGGCGATGACAGCCGGACTGCCCGTGATTGTGCCCACCGTTGGCGGCGTCGCCGACCTGGTCGACGAAGGCGTGAACGGCTATAAAATTGATGTGTCTGAAATAGAAAAAATAACCAACAAAATCGACGAAATCTTAACCGACCGCGAGTTGTACGTTGCGCTGTCGGGCGAGGCTCTGCGTCGTTCGCGGCAATTCAGCGAGCAAAGTATGATTGAATCGATAAAAAATATAATAATTGCATGAAGAAGAAAGTGGCGATAATCGGCACACAAGGAGTACCGGCACAGTATGGCGGTTTTGAGTCGTTGGCGGAACATTTGATAGGGCGTAATGCGTCGGACGATATTGAATATACGGTGTTTTGCTCGAGTAAGGACTTGAGCGAGCACCCTGACCATTATAAAAACGCACGTCTGCGTTACGTCGGGCTGCATGCCAACGGCAAAGAGTCGATACCGTACGATATTGTCTCGATGCTGCGTTGCCTATGGCGCGGCTACGATGTGCTGCTCATCCTCGGCGTGTCGGGATGCTATTTTTTGCCGATTTTGCGCTTGCTCTATTGGGGCAAGATAATTGTGAACATCGACGGCTTGGAGCATCGCCGTGCCAAGTGGAGCCGGTTGGCGCGCTTCGTGTTGCGCACGTCGGAGGCAGTGGCGGTGCGGTTTGCCAACGTGGTGATTGCCGACAATAAAGGCATCGCGGACTATGTCGAGGAGACGTATCATCGGCATGCCGAGATGGTGGCGTACGGCGGCGACCACGTGTTTCGCACGGTCAGCGACGACTTCCGCGCGTCGACGCTTGGCGGCTACGGTTTGCGCTCGGGCGAATATGCCATCAGCGTGTGCCGGATTGTGCCCGAAAACAATTGCCACGTCGTGTTGGAGGCATTTGCGCGCACGGGGCAGACGTTGGTGTTCGTCGGCAACTGGCAGTCGAGCGACTACGGGCGTAACCTTCGCGAGCAGTATTCGGGCTACGACAACATTCGTATGCTTGACGCCATCTACGACCTCGACGTGCTCTACGTGCTGCGCAGCAACGCCGGACTGTACGTGCACGGCCACAGCGCCGGCGGCACGAATCCGTCGCTCGTCGAAGCGATGTTTTTCGGCATTCCGATATTGGCGTTCGACGTGGTCTACAACCGCGATACGACCGACGGCAAGGCGTGGTATTTCGGAGGCACGGATTCGCTCGTAGCCGAACTAAATCGCGACAGCGAAGAGCGAGCGTCGATGGGCGCGCAGATGCTGAGCCTGGCACGCGAGCGCTACACTTGGCATACGATAGTGAAGCAGTACGAGGCGCTTTATGACAAGTAGTGCCACCGGTGTGACAAAATGTCAGTGGAGCACGGCGTTTCTGCGAGTTGGCACGAATTATGCAAAAGCAAAGAGTGTCGCGGCGAGCGAAAGCCCCGGCGACAAGTAATAGAATGTAAAACAAAAAAACATATTAATTATGGCATTAAACATCAAACCGTTGGCAGACCGCGTTCTGGTAGAACCGGCAGCAGCTGAAGAAAAAACCGTAGGTGGAATCATCATTCCCGACACCGCAAAAGAAAAACCGTTGCAAGGCAAAGTGCTCGCCGTTGGCACAGGCACAAAAGACGAAGAAATGGTTGTCAAAGAAGGTGATACCGTGCTCTACGGCAAGTATTCGGGCACAGAACTTGAGTTTGAAGGCAACAAGTATTTAGTTATGCGCCAAAGCGACATTTTGGCAATTCTTGGATAATTAATCTGAAAAAAACTTACAACTATGGCAAAAGAAATAAAATTTGATATCAAGGCTCGCGAAGAGCTCAAAAAAGGCGTTGACGAACTTGCAAACGCGGTAAAAGTAACCCTTGGCCCGAAAGGTCGCAACGTGATTATCGAAAAGAAATTCGGCGCACCGCACATCACCAAAGACGGTGTGACAGTTGCTAAAGAAGTAGAGCTCGAAGACGCATTCCAAAATATGGGTGCACAACTCGTAAAAGAAGTAGCATCGAAGACCGGCGACGACGCAGGCGACGGAACAACTACAGCAACCGTGCTTGCACAAGCCATCATCAACGTAGGTCTTAAGAACGTTGCAGCCGGCGCTAATCCCATCGACCTCAAGCGCGGTATCGACAAAGCCGTTGCTAAGGTGGTAGAAGGCATCAAGGCACAGTCGCAAGAAGTCGACGACGATATGGCAAAAATCGAAAACGTAGCACGTATTTCCGCCAACAACGATGCCGAAATCGGTAAACTCATCGCCGACGCAATGCGCAAGGTTAAGAAAGAAGGCGTTATCACCATCGAAGAAGCAAAAGGTACGGAAACAACCGTTAAGGTCGTTGAAGGTATGCAATTCGACCGCGGCTACATCTCGCCGTATTTCGTAACCAACACAGAGAAGATGGAATGCGAGATGGAAAATCCGTATATCTTGATTTTCGACAAGAAGATTTCGAACCTCAAAGATATGCTCCCCATCTTGGAACCCGTTGCACAAAGCGGCCGTCCGTTGCTCATCATCGCAGAAGACGTCGACAGCGAAGCACTCGCAACTTTGGTAGTAAACCGTCTGCGCGGCTCGTTGAAGATTTGTGCCGTTAAGGCTCCGGGCTTTGGCGACCGTCGTAAAGAGATGCTCGAAGACATCGCAGTGCTTACTCACGGTGTCGTAATTTCGGAAGACAAAGGTCTTAAACTCGACATGGCAACTATCGATATGCTCGGCGAAGCAGAAAAAGTTACAGTCGACAAAGAAAATACGACAATCGTTAACGGAAAGGGCGACAAAGAACTCATCGCAGAACGCGTTGCACAAATCAAGGCACAAATCGAGAAAACAACGTCGGACTACGACCGCGAGAAACTTCACGAACGTCTTGCCAAGTTGGCAGGTGGCGTGGCAGTGCTCTATGTAGGTGCACCATCGGAAGTTGAGATGAAAGAAAAGAAAGACCGCGTCGACGATGCATTGAGCGCAACACGCGCAGCCGTAGCCGAAGGTATTGTTCCCGGCGGCGGTGTGGCATACATCCGTTGCGTTGAGTCGCTCGAAACGCTCCAAGGCGACAACGACGACGAAAATACCGGTATCCAAATCGTAAAACGTGCAATCGAAGAGCCGCTTCGTCAGATTGTAGCAAATGCAGGTCTCGAAGGCGCAATCATCGTACAAAAAGTGAAAGACGGCGCAGGCGACTTCGGCTTCAACGCACGTTCCGACAAATATGAAAACTTCTTCGAGACAGGCGTAATCGACCCGGCAAAGGTAACACGTGTCGCTCTCGAGAACGCAGCATCTATTGCAGGTATGTTCTTGACAACAGAATGTGTAATTTCTGAAAAGAAAGAAGAAAATCCCGCACCGGCAATGCCGAATCCCGGCATGGGCGGCATGGGCATGATGTAATCTCGGCATCACGACAGGCTCAAAGCCTGAATTAAAAATACGAAAGAATGTCATTTCTACATTTGCGAGAAATGGCATTCTTTTTTTTATCCCAGAAATTTTGCTTATCTTTGTACGGAATAGAATGAAAAACAGGAAGGTCAATCCTTTGCAAAAGTGTTAATTGAGTTATAACCGTTTATTATCAGACTTATGTTGAATTTAAAGAAAGCAATTTCGTCATTAGCGCTGGCGGCAATCGTTGCGTCGTCGGCACAAGCCGAGTATTCGCCGGCGGGCGACCGAATCAAAACCCGTTGGGCGGAAACTATCGATGTGAATAATGTGTGGGCGGAATATCCGCGGCCGATACTGCAGCGCGACGCGTGGCAGAACCTTAACGGGCTGTGGAATTACGCCATTACTCCGGTCGGCTCTGCAAAGCCAACCACCTACGAGGGCGAAATCCTTGTGCCGTTCTGCATCGAGTCGAGCCTGTCGGGCGTCGGCAAGCATGTGGGCGTAGACAACGAACTGTGGTACAACCGCAGTTTCACCGTGCCCAAGTCGTGGAAAGGCAGCAACGTGATGCTCAACTTCGGAGCCGTTGATTGGCGCGCCGATGTTTGGGTCAACGGAGTCAAGGTAGGTAGCCACACCGGCGGCTATGCGGCATTCAGTTTCGACATCACGCCGGCGCTCGTCATTGGTGGCAACAATACCATCGACGTCTGCGTTTATGACGGCACTGACAGCGGATATCAGCCCCGCGGCAAGCAAGTGCGTAATCCCGGCGGCGTTTGGTATACAGAGGTTACCGGCATCTGGCAGACCGTTTGGTTAGAGCCGGTTGCGCCCGTGCACGTTAAGCAACTCAAGGCAACAGCCGACATCGACAAACACACCATTGACTTCAACGTCGCAACGACCGGATGCCCAATGGGCACACTTGCCGAAGTGCGCGTGCTCGATGGCAACAAAGTGGTTGCCTCGGGAAAAAGCATCAACGGCGAGCCGATAAAGGTGAATATGCCGACCGATGCCAAACTGTGGTCGCCCGACAGCCCGTTCTTGTACGATGTGAAGGCTACGCTAAGCGTCAACGGCAAGCAAGTCGACAGCGTAAAGAGTTATGTGGCAATGCGTAAGGTTAGCACTAAGCGCGACGCTTCCGGCATAATGCGATTGCAACTTAACAATGCCGACATCTTTCATTTCGGACCGCTCGACCAAGGTTGGTGGCCCGACGGACTCTACACGGCACCGAGCTACGAAGCCTTGATTTACGACATCGACATGACCAAGAAGCTGGGCTTCAACATGATACGCAAACACATAAAAGTTGAGCCGGAGTTGTGGTACAGCTATTGCGACAAGGCGGGAATTTTGGTTTGGCAAGACATGCCAAGCGGCGACGCCACACCGCAATGGCAGATGCATAAATACTTCGAAGGTGCCGAATTCGAGCGCTCGCCGGAAAGTGAGGCAAACTATCGCAAAGAGTGGGCAGAAATTGTCTCGCAGCTGTCCGTACACCCGTGCATCAACATGTGGGTACCGTTCAATGAAGCCTGGGGGCAATTCAAGACCCAAGAGATAGCGAAATGGACAAAAGAAATGGACCCGACGCGCCTTGTTAATCCAGCCAGCGGTGGCAACTTCTTCACTTGCGGCGATGTTGTCGACTTGCATAACTATCCCGAGCCGAAAATGTATCTATATGACGCACAACGTGTTACCGTACTTGGCGAGTATGGCGGCATCGGTTTGCTCATCAAAGGCCATTCGTGGGACGACGAACGCACATGGGGATATGTGAAGTATACCACCGAAAAGGAAGTAACCGATGCTTATGTTGAGTATGCACAACTGCTCCTCGACCTTGTGCCACGCGGATTCTCGGCAGCGGTCTATACTCAGACCACCGACGTCGAAATTGAAGTAAACGGACTTCTGACCTACGACCGTAAAGTGGTAAAATTGGACGAATCGCGAGTACGAGCCATTAACCAAAAACTGTTGCACAGTCTCGACAAGAAGTAAAATTTATAAATCTTATACAATTAGCAACTCCCGAAAGCCACGCTATGGGCTAATTCGGGGGTTGCTTTTGCTACAAAGGCAGCCGAGGAGCGTACCGATAACGAAAGAAATTATCAAATCGTTTATGGAAATTCAAGACGGGAAAGCTATAAGGATAGATAAAAAAGAAAATGTCTAAAGCCTAATCGAACAGTCTACGAACTAATCCCGCTGAGTCTGAAAGAATTGGCTTGGACCTTTATCATACAGTATCTTCAACGTCGCAAATTACGCAATTAAGCGCAAACACGCAATTAAGCGCGCGAACCAGTGAAGTTACTGCTTTGGTGTCGCAAAGGTATGCACCGAAGACAATACCGCAAAGGATGCCGGCTTAAATAATGTTAAAGATGATGCTTTTTCTTCTCGCGAGGAAGCAACATCGGCGAAGACTAATCTATTGTCTCTCGACGTTCAGCATATCGCGAACGTGAAAGTCGGAGAAATCGTTGATGGTTAGATGGGCTTTGCCTTTGATTTTGTCGTAGGGTAGAGTCGTTGCCAATCCGATGACTGTTGCGCCGGCTCTAATACCCGACTCAATGCCCGAAATGCTGTCTTCGAACACACAGCACGATTCGGGCGCAATGCCAATTGCTTTAGCACCAAGAAGATAAGGCTCGGGGTGGGGCTTCGAGTGCGACACCATATCTCCGGTAACTACGGCGTCGAACATTTCGCGAAATCCCGGATTTTGAGCGTAGAGGTTGTCCATTTTCTTCTGCGAACTGCTCGTGACAATTGCTATGCGAAACTGATTCCGCTTGAGCTCGTCGATGAATCGAATCGCTTCCGGAAAAGGATTGTAGCGCATATTGATTTCAAACTCTTTGATGCGGTCGAGAATGTCTTGCTGCACATCGTTGTCGGGAAAATAATCGGCAAGGATGCGCTGAAGCGTGTTACCTTTGATAGCAATGGCGAAATTCTCAACTCCGGTAGGGTACAATCTATCGATGTCCGACCAAAATTGAGTATAAATGCTTTCGCTATCGACAACGACGCCGTCTAAATCAAAGAGTACTCCTTTCATCATATTTTGCTCCAAGTTAAGTTCTAAATGCGGAATTTGCGTGCAAAGTTAATAAATTCGGTCCAAATTCCGCCATATAGCCTCCCGCCAATCTTGTTTTTCCGTTCGATTTGCAGTAATTTTACAAAAAATTAGCGAATCAATGGTCGAAACATATAATATACGCGTAGTTCCGCAAGTTGCTGCCGATCACGAGTTGGTAGGGCAAGCTGTTGCCAAGCAAGCCGGCGTAGCACGCGAACGCATAAAGTCGCATCGCATAGTGCGTCGGTCGATAGACGCTCGCGGACGTCAAGTGTATGTCAATCTGTCGGTGCTGTGCGCAATCGACGAACCCATGCCGGAAGGCTTTGGCAAAACAACTTACGAATATGGCAACGTAGCCGATAAGCCTGCTTGCGTTGTTGTCGGAGCCGGTCCCGGAGGACTGTTTGCCGCACTTCGATTGATAGAATTAGGCATTAAACCCGTTGTGTTAGAGCGCGGTAAGGATGTCGATTCTCGCCGTTTGGATTTGGCAAACATTTCGCGAAAAGGCATAGTCGACGAAGACTCGAATTACAGTTTCGGCGAAGGCGGCGCAGGTGCTTATAGCGACGGCAAACTCTACACTCGCAGCAAAAAGCGTGGCGAAGTGTCTCGCATTTTGCAGATATTTCATCAATTCGGCGCTTCGGAGGACGTGCTGATTGATGCGCATCCCCACATCGGCTCCGACCGATTGCCGAAGATAATCAAGGCAATGCGCGAGCAGATTATCGCAAGCGGCGGCGAAGTACATTTTTCGACGCGCGTAACTCGTTTGCTCGTCGAAAACGATACGGTTGTCGGCGTAGAGTGTCACACAGGCGAACGCTTTGCCGGACCGGTGATTTTAGCAACAGGGCATTCCGCTCGCGATGTCTACCGTATGCTTTATGCCGACGGCATTGAGTTGGAAGCCAAAGGAATAGCCGTTGGCGTGCGCCTTGAGCATCCGCAACACTTAATCGACCAAATACAGTATCATAGCAAGTCGGGTCGCGGCGAATATCTTCCGGCCGCCGAATATTCGTTTGTCACACAAGTCGACGGCCGTGGCGTCTATTCTTTCTGCATGTGTCCCGGCGGTGTTGTGGTTCCCGCATCAACAGGACCCAATCAACAGGTGGTTAACGGAATGTCGCCGGCAAATCGCGGAACGCGTTGGGCAAATTCCGGTATGGTGGTAGAGATTCGTCCCGAAGACCTTGACGACCAATTCGGGCAATACGGCATTTTGAAAGTGATGGCTTTTCAAGAATATTTGGAGCAACTCTGTTATGAGCAATCGGGCGGACTTAATGCTGCGGCACAACGAATGGTAGATTTCGTAGAAGGTCGTTCCTCGCGCGACTTGCCACGCACTTCTTATGCACCGGGAATACATCCGTCGCGACTTGATAAATGGTTGCCCGACTTTGTGGGCAAACGCCTGCAAACGGCATTCCGCAAGTTTAATCAAATACGCAGAGGATTTTTGACGAACGAGGCTGTCTTGATTGGTGTTGAATCGCGGACTTCATCGCCGATACGCATTCCTCGCGAAAGCGATACAATGCATCACGTAACGCTCAAAGGCTTATACCCGTGCGGCGAGGGTGCCGGTTATGCCGGAGGCATAGTTTCTGCAGCAATCGACGGCGAAAGGTGCGCCGAAGCGGTTGCACAATCATTAGGCTAAAAATAACAGCACTCCAAAAGTCGTTTAAACTCTTGGAGTGTTGATTTTATTGTACAATCTAATTTACTTGATAAGATATTGCGAACTGATAGATTGATATTCGTGGACGCGACGAATTGTGTCGGCGAATAGTGGAGCAATCGAAAGAATTGTTGCTTTGTGGCAAGTCTTGTTGTAAGGAATGCTGTTCGAGAAAATAATCTCGGTAAGCGAGCAATTGTCAACTCTTTCGGAAGCCGGGTCGCTCATAATGGCGTGGCTTGCAAGTGCGCGAACGGAATTTGCTCCGTTTTCCATCATAAGGTTAGCCGCTTTAGTAATTGTTCCGGCTGTGTCGACCATATCGTCGATAAGGATTACGTCTTTACCTTCTACGTCGCCGATTACTGTCATATTTTCTACAACGTTTGCTTTCGCTCTTTGTTTGTGGCACAATACGAGTGGCACGTTGAGATATTTTGCGTAGTTGTTAGCGCGTTTTGCGCCGCCAACGTCGGGCGTTGCTATTACCAAATTCGGCAATTTCAACGATTGAATATATGGGATAAAGATTGACGAAGCATAAAGGTGGTCAACCGGCACGTTGAAGAAACCTTGAATCTGGTCGGCGTGTAAGTCCATCGTGATGAGTCGGTCGATTCCGGCAGTGCTGAGCAAGTCGGCAACGAGTTTTGCTGCAATCGAAACGCGCGGCTTGTCTTTACGGTCTTGGCGTGCCCATCCGAAATAAGGAATTACGGCAATCACCGAACGAGCGGAAGCACGTTTTGCTGCATCAATCATCAAGAGAAGTTCCATGAGATTGTCGGTGTTGGGGAACGTCGATTGTACCAAGAAGACTTCGCAACCGCGAATTGATTCTTCGAACGAAACTTCGAACTCGCCGTCGGCAAAGTGCTGGATGTTCATCTTGCCGAGTTCTACACCAAGTTCTTTACAAATCTCTTCGGCCAAATACTGAGATTTTGTGCCTGAGAAGACTTTGAATGGAGGTAAATTGTTGTTCATAACCTTTGGCAGAAATTTTTTACAAATGTAGTGATTTAACCGTTTAAAAACAAGAAATACTATAAATTTAAAAAGCGGCTCTCGGATTTTGTTAGAGAAGCCGCTTGTAGATAGTTATCGTTTTGTCGATTTTTTTTGAGAAGTTTTGAGTTTCCAAATGGCTGCGCTGTTGGGCTGCAGGTCGATGGCGAAAGGTTCGTCGGGCGACAGAGTCTTTCGAGCGCGTTTGCCTGAAATGAGTTCGGTAGCCATAAATGTTCCTCTGCCGAGCGACAGCGTGTCGAAAGCATGCTGCGGAATCGTGAATTTGCAATCGTAGCGTTCGTAGCCGAAGTTTAATGCCACGACAACTACCTCCGAACCGAATGCGCGGATGTAGGCATAAACCCGATGTGGATTGATGGTCGGGTTGTTGTAGTTGACATACATAATGTCGAAGAAATCGCCTTTTGCAATGGCTTTTTCGCGAGTTGCCAAGTTGAGAATCGTAGAATATGTTTTGCGCAATTCTATTTCTTCCGAGGTGAGTTTGCTGTCGTCGCACTTGCCCTTGTTGTACCAGCGACGTACAGTTGGAACACTCCAATAGTCGAAGATGGTTGTGCGTCCGTCTTGTCCGCTAAAGCCTTCTGCGTCGTTAGCCGGTTCGCCTAATTCTTGTCCGTAGTAGATCATCAGCGGACCGCGACTCATTGTTGCGATAGCGGTCAGTGAAGGAATAACCAACGACGGGTCGTTTGCGTAGAATCGCGACGCAAATCGCTGTTCGTCGTGATTTTCCAAGAAGTTAAGCATATGATTTGAAATTCCTTCGACGGTCTGCCAGCAGCACGAAAGTTGTGCGGCGGATATATTACCGCAACGGATGCCGCGAAGCGTATCGTAGAGATTCACTTTGTCGTAAAGATAATCGAACCCGCCACGGTAGATGTAGTCGCGATAAATAGCAACATCGTAGAGTTCGGCAATAAAAATCGTTTCGGGGAAGCGACTTTTTACCGACTTGATTGCCCAATCCCAGAAATCGACAGGCACCATATGCGCCATATCGCAGCGGAAACCGTCGACGCCTTTACTTGCCCAAAAGCGCAAAATGTGTAGCATTTTAAACCACGTGTCGGGGGTGGGCGAGAAATGGGTAGTGTGGTCGCCGTAGTCGATGCCGTAGTTGAGTTTTATTGTTTCATACCAATCGTTGCACGACGGGAATGCGTTGAAGCAATCGTTGCCTGACGCCTTGGCAGGAAATTCGTAGTAAGAATCTTCGCCTTCACCTAAGTCAATGCCGGGCGAAAACTTTTGACGAGGAATGTAGTAGAAATTGTTCGCCGGCGAGAAGAAAAAGTCGGTATTGTCGCCGGCACCGAAGTCTTCGATTCCTGCGGGCGCACTGTCGCTATGATATTGACGTGAAACGTGGTTGGGCACAAAGTCGATAATGATTTTAAGCCCGTTGTTATGTATGCGTTCGACGAGCGCCTCGAATTCTTTCATCCTGTCGGGTACCGATACCGCCAAGTCGGGAGAAACGTCGTAGTAGTCCTTTATGGCGTATGGCGAGCCGGCATTACCTTTTACAATATGAGGATTGTCTTTATTTATACCAAATGATGAGTAGTCGGTACGCGTGGCATGCTTGAGAAGTCCGGTGAGCCAAATATGAGTGACACCTAATTCTTTCAGCGACTTCAATACGGTATCGTTGAAGTCGTTAAGTTTGCCGCAGCCGTTTTGCTCGATTGTGCCATTGACTACGCAGTGCTCATTCGTGTTTGTGAATGTGCGAGGGAAAACTTGATAAATAACAAATTTTGAATTCATGTCGTAATGTTCAATTAGCATCAAAAATCCGGAATGTTATGCTGAGTTGTGATGAAAAAACAACCTTAAATCTGTATTGGTTATCAGTTTCCTCTATAATGGTGCACACATTCGGGGCTCTTTTGCTTTCGCAAAGTTACGTCTTTCTTTTTAATTCGGCAAATTATAGTTCATATTATTTTGTTAAGATTTTTTTGAATAAGAGCGCGTTCCTTAAATTTTTTGAATTCGCGATGATAGAATAATGAAAGGCAAATACGACAATTTGCAATTGTTGTAAAGGAAAAATGTGCTAAATGTTGCATTATTCGAAATGAATTTTTAACTTTGTTATGTAAAAACAAGAGCGTATGAAAAAATTGTTAGGAATCCTATTGTCGACAGGTGTGGCATTTAGCGCAAATGCCGCAGTGCCGCAAGAAGTTAGAACGATGGTCGACGGCGGTGCTTTTGCTGCCGTAGAGAAGTTGCTGTCAGAGAACCCGGCCACGATAACCGCTGTGGAAGCTGACTCTTTGCGTGCTATAATGCAACGCGTCAGAGGCGACTTCGATAATACTTATGAAGAAGGTGTTACCCTTATCCAAAAGAAATTTCCTCACGCAACGCGCGAAATGATTGACTCATGGGCGCAGAAAAAGTACATAGAAGTACGCAATATTGATGGCGTAAACAGAGTGTTCAACAAAACGGTTTCGAATTTGGACCGTCTGGTGCCCGAGTTGTCAAAACATAGGGCAGCCGAAGCTTATGCCGGCTCTCGCGAACTCGAAGAAGCGGCGAGCAAGGCAATCACAGTGTCAAGCGACAAGGGTTTGTCGGCGCCGGTGAAAGTGACGATGCGTTTTTCGGCTACCGTTAAGCCTGACGCAGTTCCTGCCAGCAGTGTCATAAGGGCATGGTTGCCGTTCCCCGTAGAGTCGGAGCGCCAATCGGATGCCACTCTGGTTTCGTCGTCCGACAAGGTGACTTTCTCTCAAGGCAGCGTGCATAATACTGTCTATATGGAAAAGAAAGCCGTAAAGGGCAAAGAAACACGTTTCGAAATTGTCGTATCGTACAAGACGCGCTCGCAATATTATAGTAAAGAATACATAGCATCGCACAAGACTGACTACGACAAAAATTCGGAATTCTATAAGAAATATACGTCAGCGGAATATCCGCATGTAGTGGTCAACGAGCAAATGCGTCAATTGGCGAAGTCGATAGTAGGCAGCGAAACCGACCCGTTGCGCCAAGCATCGTTGATTTATGAGTGGGAAGACACTTATTTCCCATGGGCAGGCGCTCGCGAGTACAGCACAATTCCATGCATTCCGCAATACGTTTTGGAGATGCGCCATGGCGACTGCGGGCAAGTGTCGTTGCTCTACATCTCGCTGCTTCGGTCGTTAGGCATCCCTGCACGTTGGGAGAGCGGATATATGCTCGAAGAACATTCGGCAGGTATGCACGATTGGGCTGAAGTATACTACGAAGGTATTGGCTGGGTGCCGGTCGACATGTCGTTCGGATTGCTGAAATCAACACAAGAAGAGCTTGTGATGGATTTCTACAAAACCGGTCTCGACTATATGCGCTTTGCGTCGAACAAAGGTGTTGGCGGAGTGCTCAGTCCGGCAAAAAAATGGGTGAGAAGCGAAACCGTCGACTTCCAACTCGGCGAAGTGGAATGGGATGGCGGAAACTTGTTCTACTACGAAGATTGGCAACCGAAAGTTGAAATGATAAGCATAGAACGTTGATATGAGACAAATTAAGATAATATTGCTTTGCGCAGCGACGTTTGTGGCATCATTGTCGGCACAAACGTCGCCTAACGACATCCTGGAATCGGTTAGAAGCCGATATGCCCCTGACAAGAGAGTTGCCGTATGGACCCTTAAATCGGAGTTGGCAGCTGATAGTTCCGTTGTGGTGAGAGGCGATGTGGAAAATCGACAAGCCGTAGCCGATATCGCTGCAGCTTTCGCCTCTGCGGGCTACACATTCCGCGATTCTATTACCGTTTTGCCCGACGAAACGGTAGCGAAGCCATGGGCAATCGTTTCAATATCGGTAGCATGTATGCGCAGTCGGGCGGCAAGTAGTGCGGAACTCGTGTCGCAAGCAATTATGGGTACTCCTATGCGAGTTCTTAAATGCGAAGAAGGGATGTCGCTGGTGCAGACTCCCGACAACTATTTGGGCTATATGACCGATTCGTCGATGACGATGCTCAGCGATGAAGAATTTGTACAGTGGCGCAGTTCTAAGCGTTGTGTCGTAACAACTTACCAAGCATCGCTTTATGCGGAAGCAAAGGCAGACGAATCGAATATCGTTTCGGATTTGCTACTTGGTAACATTCTAAAATTTGTCGAAAAGAAAGGTAAATTCATAAAGGTCGAACTTCCCGACGGACGTCAGGGTTACGTTAAGAAAGCCGACGTTAGCGACTTCGACGAATGGACAAACCGAAAATTCGACATCAATACTATTGAGCGAAATGCACGTCGCATGATGGGATCGCCATACCTTTGGGGCGGAATGTCGTCGAAGATGGCAGACTGCTCCGGATTTGTCAAGACGGCATATTTTTCGAACGGCATTATCCTTCAGCGCGATGCCTCGCAACAAGTCCATACCGGTGGTAAGATTGATTGGCACGATTGGGCGCAAAAAGCGCAAAAAGGCGATTTGATTTTTATTGGAACAAAGTCGGGTAGAGTGACACACGTTGCAATGTATCTCGACAAAGGCAAGTATATTCACAGTTCGGGACGCGTTAAGATAAACAGCATGGACTCGAATGCTGAAGATTTTTTGGATTATACGTTTATCTCGATGTCGAGAATTAACGGCTATGTAGGAACAAAAGGCATTACGGCTGTAAAATCGCATCCGTGGTACATAAAAGATTAAATATATGGATAGGAGAAAATTTCTAAAAGGGACAGCATTGGGATTGATTGCACTTTCAAGCCCGATATCGATATCTGCGGCAGGCGAGGCAACTCGAATTGTCCACAAGAGCGGACGACTCAATCTGTCGTTCAAACCGTATGAGTTGAAATTGCGCCATTCGTTCAATTTGGCAAAATACAGCCGCACGACAACGCCCGACGTTTTGGTGCAACTCGAATACGATGGCATAGTCGGCTATGGCGAGGCATCAATGCCTCCATATCTCGGCGAATCGATTGCTTCGGTGTGCGAATTTCTCGGCAAACTCGATTTGTCGCAATTCACCGACCCGTTCAGAATTGAAGAAATCTTGGCGTATGTCGACAGCGTTGCGCCCAACAATCGTGCAGCCAAAGCATCGGTCGACATTGCTTTGCACGATTTGCTCGGGAAAATTATGGGGCAACCGTGGTACAAGATTTGGGGATTGTCGCCCGAAAAGGCGCCTAACACGTCGTTTACCATTGGCATCGATACTGCAGAGGTGGTGCGCAAAAAGGTAGACGAAGCCGCTCCATATAAAGTGTTGAAGGTCAAAATGGGATTGGACAACGATAAAGAACTCGTTGAAATTATCCGTTCAAAAACCGACCGTCCGATATGCGTCGATGCCAACCAAGGTTGGGACGACAAAGAAAAAGCATTGGAAATGTGCCATTGGCTTGCCGAGCGCAATTGTTTGTTCGTAGAGCAACCGATGCCGAAAGAGAAAATCGATGAAACGGCGTGGCTGCGCGAGCGGAGTCCTCTTCCCATCATTGCCGACGAATTCTTGCAACGCCTTCCCGACGTACTTCGTGCAAAAGATGCCTACGACGGCATTAACATCAAACTGATGAAGAGCACGGGTATGCACGAAGCCTACAAGATGGCAGTGCTTGCACGCTCGTTGGGTATGAAAGTGATGCTTGGTTGTATGACCGAAACGTCGTGTGCGGTTAGCGCTGCAGCTCAACTTGCACCGATGGTTGATTGGGCTGACTTGGACGGAAACCTTCTCATTGCCAACGATTGCTTCGACGGTATGAAGATTGTCGACGGCAAGGTGACGCTTACCGACAGACCCGGCATCGGAGTTCTTCCGATTTAGAAGTCGTAGATTTTGACGAAAATAACGTGGCAACTTGCGTCGACACATCGTCGACACAAGCTGCCATGCTTTTTATTATTTGCTTATTACTATAATAAGGAGTAACTTTGCAGTCGTAAAAAAGACAGTTTAGGAATGAGACTATTGACTTTTTTCAGAAATTGGATGCTCCCGATAGCGATGATATTAGGTGTATCGTTGTATTATATCTACATAAACATCCCTGCATTGGAATCAACTCGTCAGTTTGCAAATGCTGCGGTTTCGATAGTCCAACCGATGTTGATATTTCTGATGCTGTTTTTGACTTTTTGCCGAGTGGAATTGCACGATTTGCGCCCATGTCGCTGGCACGTTTGGTTGCTGCTGATTCAAACATTATCGTTCGTCTTGTTGTCGCTTGTCGCAATTTTGTTATGCAAAAACAACGATTTGCGAGTTCTTATCGAGGGCGCAATGCTCTGTATGATATGCCCGACGGCGACGGCATCTGCCGTTGTAGTGCGTAAGTTGGGCGGCGATGTGGCTCACAATACGACCTATCTGATTCTTATAAATTTGGTGACCGCCTTGGTCGTACCGGCATTTGTGCCGTTGGTCCATCCTCAGCAAGGCATACAATTCGTCACGGCATTTCTGCTCATCATCGGCAAGGTTTTCCCGCTATTGCTCTTACCGTTAGTCGTGGCAATCATCGTCCGTCGTTTGATGCCGAAATTGCATAGCCTTATTATGAGATTTCCCGATTTGCCGTTCTATATGTGGTCGATAGCCTTACTGTTGGCAATGACTATGACCGCAAAAACGATACACAATACCAACGTGACAATGTTGTCGCAAATAGGTATAGCCGTCGTTTCTCTGATTTGTTGTGTCGTGCAATTTTATTTCGGCAGGCGCATTGGTGCACGCTACGACGATGCAATAACCGCAGGGCAAACGCTCGGACAGAAAAACACGGTGTTGGCAATTTGGATGGGCTACACCTTTTTTACTCCAATTACCGCGATTGCCGGCGGATTCTACAGCATTTGGCATAACGTGGCAAATTCTTATCAACTCTACAAAAAGAGAAAGGAGGACGCCGATGGAGTTTAAAAACGTCAAACCAATCCACGACAAGGATTTGCTACTTGAATACATCGACGAAGGCGAGCATGTCGGTCAAGATTTCAAATATGCTATAAGCGATTCGCGTAAGATTGCGCGTAGCATTTCGGCGTTTGCCAACAATCGTGGCGGTCGGTTGCTGATTGGAGTCAAAGACAACGGAGCAATTGCCGGCGTAAAAAGTGAAGAGGAATTCTATATGATAGAGCAAGCCGCGCAAATGTATTGCAAGCCGCCACAACGAGTAAGCAACAGCCTGTATTGTTTCGACGGAAAATATGTGCTTGTAGCGGAAATTGCGAAGTCGAAAGA
>JAQXVL010000194.1 GCA_029224905.1 Bacteroidales bacterium | reverse complement strand
CACAGCGTGTCGAAGATACGCTGTGGATGGGAGCGTCGGAGACGCGCCGGTCGTGGTAAACCCCACGCTTAGCGTCGGAGACGGTTAGCGTGGGGAGCGATGCCCTCCCAACACCTCGAGCCTCGGAGAGGGTCGGTTGTGGTTGCTGAAAGGGACTTTGGAATTGGGAACCCGAAATCGGTCTATAACCTATAACCACGCCGTAGTCGTCTACTATCACCACCGAGCATCTCCGAAGCTCGCATCTAACTTGCTGACATTCCCCACGTTAAGCCTCTTCGAGGCTTAACGTGGGGTTTACCATAACCAGACCGTCTCCGACGGTCATTAACCTCATCGTATCTTCGACACGATGAGGTTGCACAGACACCCCACCGCCTGCCCGGTCGCAGCAAGCCGCGACCCTACCCTGTTTATACTCAGACATATAGACATAAACATCGCACCCAGCCCCACTCTTACCTCTTACCTCTCACCTCTTACCTCTTTTTTTTCTCAAAAAAAATGTCATTTTAGCAAATATAAATCCACAAAAAACTATAAATTTGCAACCGAAAACTAATCCGTTTAAGAAATTAGTAAAATTATTGACAAAATAACAACAAAAGTTTATGAAACGACTAATCATCTTAGCGATTGCGACGGTTGCCGCGCTGCTGTTTGGCGTAGCGCGCGCTGCCGAGCCGAATGCGCTACAGGTAACGCTCAAATCGGGCGAACCCGCAATTTTCCTCTTCGAGGACAGTCCCGAGATTTCTTTCCTGGCTGAATCGTTGCAAATCAAGACCTTAGGCGCCGAGCCCGCGACCTACGAAATCGACGCCGTCGAAAGCATCGACTTCGTCGACTACGGCAGCGCCACGTCGCTCAACCGTTCAACTATTCTCGTAGCAACCACGCCCGGACAAATCGTGTTCCGCAACCTGCCCCGAGGCAGCCGCGTCTGCGTCGTTGCCCTCGACGGTCGAACTATCGTCAACACAACGGCTTCCGACTCGTTCACGCTTGACCGTGGCAGCCTCAGCCACGGCATCTACATTGTAAAAATCAACAACTTTACCACTAAAATATCCATTTAACGATGAAAAAACTATTCCTTTCGCTGCTCGCTCTGACTGCCCTCGCCGTCGTTGCTCAGCAAAAAATCATGCGCATACACTACGCCGACGGAACTACCGAAACTCACCCTGTCAGCGACGTCACTAAGATAACTTTTGAAGAAAAAGGCGAAGACCCCGAACCCGTCGACGAACGCATCGTCGACCTCGGTCTGAGCGTCTGCTGGGCTTCGTACAACATCGGTGCCGACAAGCCGGAAGGCTACGGCAACTTCTACGCTTACGGCGAAATCGAGCCCAAAACCGACTACAGCTTCGACACATACCAATGGCGCAACCCCGACTACGACGAATACTACGACCAACTCGACGAGTGGGAATACTACTACAAACTCGGCGCAACGTTCACCGGCACAAACTACGACGTGGCTCACGTTAAGTGGGGCGGCGACTGGCGCGTGCCCACAAAAGAAGAGTGGTCGGAACTTTTCAACAAGTGCGAAGTGACGTGGACCGCCATCAACGGCGTTACCGGCGCTAAAATCACCTCGAAAACCAACGGCAACTGGATATTCCTCCCGGCTGCGGGCAACATGGTCGGCAAAAACCACACCCACGACCAAACCGGCTGCTTCTACTGGACTTCGACGGAATTCGTTCAATCGGACATCTCCCAAGAATGCCGCAACTACCGCGCTAACATCGACGCTACCAACCATTCGGCTGACGGCTACGACTATCCCGACGTAGGCTTCAACATCCGCGCCGTTTGCGGTCCCGTGCCCGTCGAAACCCTCCCCGACGTGGTTAAGCCGACCGAAGCCGACATGATTGACCTCGGCTTGCCCAGCGGCACAAAGTGGGCTGCATTCAACGTCGGAGCATCGAAAGCCTCGAGCAACGGCTTGTTCTTCTGCTGGGCGGAAGTTACCGAAAAACAATACTCGCACACCTACAACTACAAATACTACGACCCGCTCGCCGACGACTATATGTTTGTGGCTGAGCAGATTGCCGACACCGAATACGACGCGGCACACGTCCTTTGGGGCGACGGCTGGCGCATGCCGACAATGGCGGAAATGCAAGAACTCGTCGACAACTGCACATGGACTGCCGACTCGTACGGATATAAGGTTGTCGGTCCGAACGGCAACAGCATCTACCTCCCGGCATCGGGCATGATGACCTACAAAGGCGCACCGCGCTCGAGCTACAACCCCGGCTACTACTGGTGTAGCGACGCCGACATGCGCACCAATTCGCAAGGTCAGCAGATGAAGACCACAGCAGGCGCATTGCGCTTCACTCGCGGTGGCGGCAACGTAATCGGCGCACCACAAGTAACCTACACATCCCGCGCCGCCGGCATCCAAATCCGCCCCGTGCACGATTAATAGACATCTTCGATGCGGTTATGCGGCATCTGCGATGCGGTTATTCGGCATCTGCGATGCGGTTATTCGGCGCTGACGCGCGGTTAAGAGGTTAATCGGCAGCTTGCGCTGCGTGGAATTGTCGGATAATGACGCCTTAACCTTCTAACCGCGCCTCAGCGCCTTAAATATGTTAACAAATTTAAAAAATACACACTTTTGACAATAATTCACAACAAAATTCCCTTCAATAGGGAATTTCGTTATTAAATTTGCACAGAAAATCGATGCCCAAAGCATGATAAAAGTTGAAATATTGGACGATGACCTGCGTGAGCTCATACTTAACGGCGCGAATGCCGGGAAATATAAAAAAATAGCTCGCGACAAGAAATTTGTAAAAAAGTTGACCGATATCTACAACTTGATGAAATCCGTGGAGCACGTTTCCAAATTAAAGGACTACAGTTTTCTCCATTACGAGCAACTCAGGCATATATCATTGAGCTCCGTCAGGATATTCAACAATAGAGTAGAGCGGCTACTATTCCGTGAAACAGAAACAGGATTGGAAATAACATTAATCGAATTAAACGATGACCACTATGGCAACAAGAGGTGAAAGCAAAACGGCATGGACAGCAACCCATCCCGGGACTATCCTGAGGTACGAATTGGAAGATAGACAAATCTCCCAAAAGGACTTTGCAGCCATGATTGGCATGCAAAAATCGCATCTGAATGAGTTGATTAAAGGCAAGCGCCCCGTCACTAAGCCAATAGCCGACAAGATTGAAGCCGTACTTGGCATCTCTGCCCTATCGTTGCTTAATATGCAAATCCAATATGAACATGACATCAAAGTGATTGAGCAGAGAGGCGTTGAAGAACTTGAAGCACAAAATAGCCTTTTTCTTTACAACGAAATATTTGATGTAAAGGTTCTGATGAAACGCAAAGGCAAAGAATTGGATACGGCTGTTCGTCAGTTGGAATATATCACCGAAGAACTTTGCTTGCCTACTCCTGCAGAGATGAAATTAGAGACATCGGGAATGTTCAAGAAATCGGCAAAGACCGGACAAGACCCACGCATGCTGATGACGTGGAAGTTACTTGCTGAATCGAGTGCTAAGGAGCAAAACATCGAGCAACCTTTTAACAGGCAAAGGAAAAACGAAGTGATAAGTGCTTTAGTAAGAGCTTTGCACGACAATCACTCGACAGAAGCAACAATTAAGAAAATATTATCCTCAGAAGGTATAGCTTTCTGCATTGAAGAAAAGGTTGATAAGGCTTCTGTTGACGGATATTCATTCATAAAAAATGGGAAACCCCATATCATATTGACAAGGCGTTACGACCGTATAGACAATTTCGCGTTTGCACTAATGCACGAAATCGGGCACATCTATTTACATTACCTCGATGACAACCGAAGTGACAGCAAACTTAGCATTGCTGAATACGACGCCGAGAGCGCAGAAGAACGAGAAGCCAACGCATTTGCTGCTAACGCATTAATTCCGAATGAAGAATGGAAAAGCGCCCCGAAAGTAAGGGTTAATCCAACGACAATTCAACGCAAGTACACCCAATGGGCAGTTGAAAAAGGGCTGAACAAATGGATTGTATTAGGCAGAATATCATATGAAACAGGTATGTACAAGTTCCACTCCGACGAAAGCAGAAGAATCGGCTGATAGGCAGCGCCAGCGCCTTCTAACCGCGCTCTGCGCCTCCTAACCGCATCGAAGATGCCGAATAACCGCGCCTCTGCGCCGCCTAACCGCAGCGCAGATGCCGAATAACCGCATCGAAGCTGCCGAATAACCGCGCATCAGCGCCGAATAACCGCAGCGCAAGCTGCCGAATAACCGCGCCGAAGGCGCATTTTTGTCTTTTTCGCAAAAAAAATTCGCTTTTATAGCTTTATTTTGCAGCGAAATCATTAATTTTGTGAAATTGCAAAAATTGCCGAAGAATATGGACGTGGAAGCGAAAGACTATAACAGCCTGAACCTCAGCGAAGAACAGGAAGAAAAATTGATTGAAGAGGCGTTTCAAGACGTGCTCAACGGGTACTTGCGCAGCAATCACCGCAAAAAGGTTGAAATCATCAAACGCGCTTACGAGTTTGCAAAAAATGCTCACAAGGGAATCCGTCGCCGCAGCGGCGAACCTTACATCCTGCACCCAATTGCGGTGGCGAAAATCGTCAGCCAGGAAATCGGATTAGGCTCTACTTCGATTTGCTCGGCGCTGCTCCACGACGTGGTCGAAGACACCGAATACACCGTCGAAGACATCGAAATCAACTTCGGCAAAAAAATCGCGTCGATTGTCGACGGACTCACCAAGATTTCCGGCGGTATTTTCGGCGACAAGGCGTCGGCGCAGGCGGAGAACTTCCGCAAGTTGCTGCTCACGATGGCTGACGACATCCGCGTGATTCTTATCAAGATGGCAGACCGCCTGCACAACATGCGCACGCTCTCGTCGATGCTCCCCAACAAGCAATATAAGATTGCCGGCGAAACGCTCTACATCTACGCTCCACTCGCTCATCGCCTCGGTCTGTTCGCCATCAAAACGGAGTTGGAAGACCTCAGCTTCAAGTACGAGCACCCCGACAAATATAAAGCCATCAAAGACAAAATTGTCGAGACCGAGAAGAACCGCAACACCGTCTACACCGACTTTTCGACCCCCGTCAAGGCTAAACTCGACGAGATGGGACTCAAATACACCATCAACGCTCGCGTCAAATCGGCTTACTCGATTTGGAAGAAGATGGAAACCAAGCACATCCCCTTCGAGGAAGTCTACGACCTCTACGCCGTGCGCATCGTGTTCGACTGCGACGCCGACGCCAACGAAAAGCAGATTTGCTGGAACATCTATTCGGCTATTACCGACATCTACAAACTCCACCCGACGCGCACTCGCGACTGGGTCAGCACGCCCAAAACCAACGGCTACCGCGCTCTGCACCTGACTGTTATGGGTCCCGACGGAAACTGGGTAGAAGTCCAGATTCGCTCCCGCAAGATGGACGACATCGCCGAACGCGGGTTTGCCGCTCACTGGAAGTACAAAATCGGCGAAAGCGACGAAGAGTCGGAACTCGAATCGTGGCTCAAAACAATCACCGACATCCTCAAAGAGCCCAAGCCTAACGCTATGGACTTCCTCGACACGATTAAACTCAACCTCTTTGCAACCGAGATTTTCGTGTTTACCCCCAAGGGCGACTTGATAACATTCCCCAAAAACTCAACCGTGCTCGACGTGGCTTACGAGCTCCACACCGAACTGGGTTCGCACTGCATCGCCGGTAAGGTTAACCACCGCCTTGTGCCCATCTCGCAGAAACTCCAGAGCGGCGACCAAGTCGAGATTCTCACCTCCGAGACGCAAAAACCCACCCCGGAATGGCTCAACTTCGTGGTTACCGCCAAGGCGAAAAGCAAGTTAGAACAGGCGCTGCGCAAGGAGCGCAAAAAGATTGTCGACAAGGGCGAAGCCACCGTTATGGCTGCCATCGAAGAACACAATCTCCCCGACGCCAACCGATTCATTACCAGGCTGATGGGTATGTACAACTTCCACACCCGCGAAGACCTCTACTTTGCCGTCGGCGACGACAAGGTGGCGCTGACCGACAGCGTGGTGAAGGCTACAAACAAGAAGCAAAATCAGGGCATTTTCACCCGCATCTGGCCTTTCACCGGCAAGAAGAAAGACGTCGAGGAGACGCAAGAGTCCGACAACGTAGCGCCCGACAAGATTAACAAGAAAGAAATCTACGTGCTGCGCAGCGAAGGCGGCGTGCAGAACTACAAGATTGCAAGTTGCTGCAACCCGATTCCCGGCGACGACGTTGTCGGTTATGTCGACGACAACGAAGAAGTCATTGTCCACAAGATGGACTGCGAAGTGGCTATGCGCATCAAGAGCAGCTTCGGCAACCGACTCGTGGCTACTAAATGGCTCGAATCGCCACTCCAGACTACCTTCCTCGCCACTATCAGCGTAAAAGGTATCGACCGCATGGGAATCCTCCAGGAACTCATCCACGAGATTTCCATCAACATGTCAATCAACATCCGCAAACTCGACATCGAGGCGCGCGACGGCGTGTTCGACTGCCTGCTCGACCTCCGCGTCAGCGACGCCCGTATCGTCGACCGCCTCTGCCGACAAATCAAGAAAATCAAAGATATAACCTACGCCGCTCGTATTAAATAGGTAGCATGAACGCAAAGAAGAAATTCACTCGACATTCGCTCTATCGCCTCGCGCTTTTCGTCGTGGCGGCGGTCATTATTGCCTATTTCTTTCCCGACGACCAAAACAAAGACTACAAATACGAGGTCGGCAAGCCTTGGAATTATTCGCTGCTGACCGCCCCGTTCGACATGCCCGTCATGCTCGACTCTACCGGAATCCGCGCAAAGAAAGACAGCATCGACGCCTGCTTCGTGCCCGTCTACACCATCGACCGCAGCGTCAAAGCACGCGTCGTCAGCCGCGTCACCGACACAAAAACGGCGTTCTTGCTCGAACGCCTCTACGACAATGGCATCGTCGACGCATCGGCTACCGACCCCTCGACCGGGCGTATGATTGCCAAAATTCGTATGCTCGACGGAAACGTCGCCAACACGCATTCGACCGAAAAAATGCACACCGTCAAAAGCGCTTACCAGTGGCTCGACTCGGTGATGGAAGCGTCGCCGGAATTCCGCAATCAGAACATCGCCGCGATTATCGAGCCTAACATCACCAAAGACTCGCTGACGACCGACCGCCTGCTCAACGAGGCTTACCAGTCGGCTATCATCTCCCGCGGAATCATTCAGCAAGGCGAGCGCATCATCGACCGCGGCGAAATCGTCACACCGCAGACCGCCGCCCTGCTTTCGACCTACAAGAAGATGCTCGAAAGCCGCGAAAACACCGACGACGAGCGCTACACGATGGCAGGATACATTCTCGTCGTGGTGATGCTCATCGGACTGCTTTACGCCTTCTTCAGGCTATACAGACACAACATCTACTACGACCTGCGCCGAATCACGTTTATCGTCGCCCTGGTTACTGCCTTCTCGGTGGCTTCGTTCATTCTGTTCCACACCTTCCACAACAGCGTATATTTCATCCCGATAGCCATCGTACCGATTCTGATTGTCACGTTCTTCGACTCGCGGACCGCGTTCTATGTCACTATCACTCAGACGCTTATCTGCAGCCTCGCCGTCGACGACGGACTCGAGTTCATCCTGCTACACCTGCCCGTAGCGGCTATCGCAATCAACAGCCTTCAGGAGCTGAGCAAGCGCTCGCAGCTGATTCGCTCCGCCGGGCTCGTCTTCATGGGCTACTGCGTCATTGCCGTTGCGCTCTACGCACTGTCGGAAGGCTCGATTATGACTATCGACCCGAAGGTGTTCTTCTACTTCGGCATCAACGCGATTTTCCTCTCGTTTGCCTACGTACTCATTTTCGTCTTCGAACGACTCTTCGGATTTACCTCAAAGGTTACGCTCGTCGAACTCAGCGACGTCAACAATCCGCTGCTGCGCGAACTCTCGGAGAAGTGCCCGGGCACGTTCCAGCACTCGCTACAGTTGTCGAACCTCGTGTCGGAGGCGGCTCACGAAATCGGCGCTAACACGCAACTTGCTCGTGCCGGTGCGCTTTATCACGACATAGGCAAAATGGAAAACCCGGTGTTTTTCACCGAAAACCAGCACGAGATTAACCCGCACGAACTCATTACGCCCGAACAGAGCGCAAAAATCGTGATTCGCCACGTCACCGACGGACTCCGCCTTGCCGACAAGCACAAGCTGCCGTCGGTCATCAAAGCGTTTATCAGCGAGCACCACGGCAAAAACGTGGCGAAATACTTCTATACCACGGCGTGCAACCGCAACAACGGCGAGCCGGTCGACCCGACGCCTTACACCTACCCCGGTCCGAATCCGCGCAGCAAAGAGACGTCGATTCTGATGATGGCAGACGCCACCGAAGCGGCTTCGCGCAGCCTCAAAGAGCATACGCCGGAGGCTATCACCGCGCTGGTCAACCGTATCATCGACGGGCAAATTCAGCAAGGGCTGATGAAGGATTCGCCCCTGAGTTTCCGCGACGTCGAAAGCATTAAACGCGTGTTCATCTCGCGTCTGAAAACAATCTACCACACCCGCGTGGAATATCCCGAACTGACAAAACGCAACGAGACGAAATGAGTAAAACGCCTTCGCCAATAGTATCTTTCGTGCCGATAATCGCCATGGTGGCAATGCTTTACGTTGCCGTCAGCTCGTTCGGCAGCGACGCACTGAGCGGTCCAAGCCAGATTGTGCTGCTCGTGGCGTCGGCGCTGACCATAGCCATCGGCATGGCGTTCTACAAAATCGAGTGGGCGCGCTTCGAAAATGCCATCGTCGACAACATCAAAGGCATCGCCTCGGCGACGATTATTCTGCTGATTATCGGCGCATTAAGCGGCGCGTGGATGCTCTCCGGCGTGGTGCCGACGCTCATCGACTACGGTATGGTGCTCATCAATCCGCGATTTTTCCTCGCCACGGCGTGCCTCATCTGCATCCTCGTATCGGTAATGACCGGCAGTTCGTGGACCACAATTGCAACCATCGGAATAGCCCTTATGGGCATCGGACAAGCGCAAGGCTACAGCGACGGCTGGATTGCCGGGGCTATCATCTCGGGCGCTTACTTCGGCGACAAGATTTCGCCGCTCAGCGACACAACGGTCCTCGCCGCTTCGGTGACGCATACGCCGCTGTTCGACCACATCCGATATATGCTCTATACGACCATCCCGTCGATAGTTATCACGCTGATTATCTTCGTAGTAGCGGGCTTCACCGGCGACGTTGCCGAGAGTTCGCAAATCGACCGAATCAGCGCCGTACTCAACGCGCGGTTTAACATCAGTCCGTGGCTGCTCGTCGTGCCGATTGTCACAGGCGTACTCATTGCGCGCCGCGTGCCGACTCTCATCACGCTCTTTGCTTCGACGGTTATGGCTGCCATTGCCGCCGTCATTGCCCAACCGGACATTCTCGCCTCGCTGGGCCACGGCGACCGCCCGGTCTTCGAAGGTGCAATGCGAATGCTGACAACCGAAACAAGCCTCAGTAGCGGCGATGCTCTCGTCGACGACCTCATCTCGACCCGCGGTATGGCGGGTATGCTCTACACGGTCTGGCTCATCCTTTGCGCAATGTGCTTCGGCGGTACGATGACCGCGAGCGGCATGCTCCGCAGCATCACGTCGATGTTTGCGCGCATGATGAAGTCGACTTTCTCGCTCGTCTCGTCGACGGTCTGCTCCGGACTCTTCCTGAACCTCACAACAGCCGACCAATACATCAGTATCATCCTGACAGGCAACATGTTCCGCAATATTTACGAGCGTCAGGGCTACGAAGGCAAGTTGCTGAGCCGCACCACCGAAGACTCGGTGACGGTGACGTCGGTGCTCGTCCCGTGGAACTCCTGCGGCATGACGCAGTCGACCGTCTTGGGCGTGCCCACGCTAACTTACCTGCCCTACTGCTTTTTCAACTACCTCAGCCCGATAATGTCGATGCTCGTCGCCGCTTTCTCCTACAAAATCTACCGCAAAGCAACCGGCAAGCAGTAGGTTACGAGGTTAAGAGGTTAAGAGGTTAATCGGCAGCTTGCGCTGCGTGTAATTGTCGGATAATGACGCCTTAGCCGTCTAACCGCGCGTCAGCGCCGAATAACCGCATCGAAGATGCCGAATAACCGCGCGTCAGCGCCGTCTAACCGCGCCGAAGGCGCCTCTTTTCCTGTCATTTTCGCAAAGATACAATAGGGACTGTGAGTATCTTTGCGAAAAAAGCAAAAAAACTATACCGACCATGAAATACACTGAAGAAATCCGAGAAATCAACGACGAGCGCAACCGTGCACTCCATAGCGGCTACGACCCGCTGCGAGGCATCGGCTGTTGCCTCCGTCGACGACGCGTGACCGGTCGCGGCGGAACGGTGCTCATTCCCGAGGCTATGCTCGCCGAGCATCCCGACTGCGCCGAACTCGACGCCGCCGAATTCGAACATCTGCGTTTCCGCTACGACTTCGAGTTTTGGGCGGCGACCACCGTGTTCGTCCCCGACAAGATGACGCACCGGCTTACCAACCTTGTGCTCAACCCGCCGCAACGCGAAGTGCTCCGCCGCTTGGAGGAGATGCGCTCCGCCGGAAAGCCCGTGCGTGCCATCATCCTAAAGGCGCGCCAGTGCGGCATCTCGACCCTCATCGAAGCCTACATCGCTTGGATGCAACTCATCCGCAGCGACTGCACCAACGCCATCATCTGCGCACAAAACCGCGACACGGCGCAGTCGCTCAAAGGAATCTACGCTACCATGCTCGCCAACTATCCCGAACAGTATGGCGCCGAAAAGCCGTACGCCTTTCGCCCATATCAGCGAACGACGAACATCGCGCAAATCGCGGGTCGACAAAACACCGTGACTACCTGCTCGGCTGAGTCGCCGGCTGCCATTCGCGGTCTCGACATCGCCCTCGCCCACCTTTCGGAGGTGGCGTTCTGGCGCAAAACGGCGCGCATCGACCCGATGAACATGATTCGAAGCATCGGCGGCACGGTCGCTCTCACGCCCGACTCGGTGGTCGTCATGGAGTCGACCGCAAACGGTTTGGGCAACTTCTTCCACGAGGAATGGCTCCGCGCCGCGGCAGGCGTCAGCGACAAAACAGCGATTTTCGTACCCTGGTTTCGTCACAACATCTACGAACTCCCGGTCGACGACGCCGAAGAATTTTGCGCGTCGCTCAACGACTACGAGACGGGGCTCTGGCACGCCGGCGCCTCGCTCGAGCAAATCAACTGGTATCGCTACAAAAACCGCGAATACGCCCGCACCTCGGCGATGCAAGCGGAGTTTCCGACCACCGACGTCGAAGCGTTTACCGCTACCGACCGCATCGTCTTTTCGCCGCGCGCTCTCGAGGAGATGCGCAAAGACTGCCGTGCACCGGAGTCGGTCGGCGACATCGCCGGCGAGGCTATGACGGGGCGCGACGCACTCTCGAACGTGCATTTCGTCGACGATTCGACGGGACTCCTCAAGGTGTGGCAACATCCCGAGCCGACCGCACGAAGCGACCGCTATATCGTGGCTGTCGACCTGGGAGGTCGCTCCGACGAGTCGGACTTCTCCGTGATTTACGTGCTCGACCGAGGCGCTACGCCGGCTGAACGTCCCCGGACGGCTGCACAATGGCGCGGACATGCCGACCTCGACATCGTCGCTTGGAAGGCGGCGCAAGTGGCTACTTACTACCGCAACGCGCTACTCGTGGTCGAAAGCAACACCCTCGAAACGCAAACAACCGACGGCGAAAACTCCGGTTTCGTGCTCAGCGAAATCTGCAACGCCTACCCGAATTTGTATCGTCGTAAGGTGGGGAGCAAGTCGAAACCGGGTTTCCACACCAACCGAACGACCAAGCCGCTCATTCTGCATCGCCACATCGCTAACGTCCGCGAACTCCGCTACATCGAGCGCGACAACGATGCAATCAACGAGCACCTCGCCTACGAGCGCAAGCCTAACGGCACTTTCGGCGCTAAGGAAGGGCATCACGACGACATCCTGATGACCCGTTGCATCGCGCTCTCTATCGACATCGACCTGCCGAAAAACAGAATGTTCAATTTCGAACCGGCAAATGAGGATTTGGCGAAAATCAGACGAAAAAATAGTCGATTTGGTTGATTTGAGCAGAGCCTGCTTTATAATAAATTTATAAAGCAACCTCCAAATAATTTGCCTGTTAGAGCGCTAAGTATTAATTTTGCATAAAATAACCGAAATGAAAGAATTCCTACAGATATTGCGGAGGTTTGTGCCTCCTTATAAGGGCTACCTTATCCTAAATATTGTATTCAACATCTTGGCGGCGATTTTGACGCTGTTCTCGTTTGCCTTGATTATCCCGATTCTGCAAATGCTGTTTTTGGGCGACGGTGTTGAATATCACTTTATGCCGTGGGACAGCGGCTCGCTTAAAGACGTTGTTATCAACAACTTCTACTACTCGGCATACTACTGCAAAATCACCTACGGGGCGTCGGCTACGCTGGCTATGCTCGCCGGTGCTTTGGTGGTTATGACCGCTTTCAAGACGGGAACGACCTACCTGAGTTCGCACTTCCTCATCCCCATCCGCGCCGGCGTGGTTCGCGACATTCGCAACTACGTCTACGACAAAATCGTCAGCCTCCCCATCGGTTTCTTCACCACCGAGCGCAAAGGCGACGTCATGGCGCGTATGTCGGGCGACGTTGCCGAGATTGAAAATTCCATTATGTCGTCGCTCGACATGATGTTTAAAAACCCCATTATGATTGTGGTTTGCCTCGTTATGATGCTCACAATCAGTTGGCAGCTGACGCTCTTTGTGTTCGTCCTGCTGCCTATTGCAGGCTACATCATGGGTAAGGTCGGCAAACGCCTGAAACGCACTTCGCTCGAAGGGCAACAGCAATGGGGCGCGCTGATGGCTACCATCGAAGAAACTCTCGGCGGACTGCGCATCATCAAGGCTTTCAACGCCGAACACAAGATTCGCGGCCGCTTCCACGACGAAAATCAACGATTCTTCCGCACCTCCACGCGCATCAGCCGCCGACAGGCGCTCGCTCACCCCATGAGCGAATTCCTCGGCACTGCGACCATCGCCATCGTGCTCTGGTTCGGCGGTACGCTGATTCTCTCGGGGCACAACATCATCGACGCGCCGACGTTCATCTACTATATGGTGATTTTCTACAACATCATCAACCCGGCGAAAGACCTCTCCAAAGCGGCTTACCAGATTCAAAAAGGCTTGGCATCGATGGTTCGCGTCGACAAAATTCTCAGTGCGGACAATCCGATTAAAGACCCCGACGAGCCGAAGTCGCTGTCGACCGACAAAGGCGGCATCCGCTACGACCATGTGCGCTTCCGCTACGGCGAAGATTGGGTGGTCGACGACGTGACGCTCGACATTCCCTTCGGCAGCACCGTTGCGCTGGTCGGTCAGTCCGGCTCGGGCAAATCGACGCTCGCCGACCTGTTGCCGCGTTTCTACGACGTCGAGCAAGGCTCTATCACGATTGGCGGAGTCGACATCCGCGACGTGCGGGTCAAAGACCTCCGCGCTATTATGGGTAACGTCAATCAAGAGGCTATCCTCTTCAACGATACGTTCTTCAACAACATCACCTTCGGCGTCGAAGGCGCTACACAAGAGCAAGTCGAAGAAGCGGCTCGTATTGCCAATGCGCACGACTTCATCATGGCGTCGGAAGACGGCTACGAGACCAACATCGGCGACCGCGGTTGCAAACTCTCCGGCGGCCAACGCCAACGTATCAGCATTGCTCGCGCCATCCTGAAAAATCCGCCGGTGCTTATCCTCGACGAAGCAACTTCGGCGCTCGACACCGAAAGCGAACGACTCGTTCAGGAAGCCCTCGACCGACTCATGCGCAACCGCACTACGCTGGTCATCGCCCACCGTCTGTCGACGATTTGCAACGCCGACATGATTTGCGTGATGCACGAAGGTCGAATCGTCGAACGCGGTACGCACGACGAACTAATCGCCCTCGGAGGCTACTACAAGCGCCTCGTCGATATGCAGAAATTTTAGCGTGTTAATAGTTCCTTAAGTTCGGCGACACCTACAGTTGCCGGTTTGGCAATGACGGTGACGTTATCCATATCGTATGGAATCTGCGCCGGATTCGGGTCGATATAGTAAATCGGCGTGCCTTTGCGTGCATAATACATCAGTCCGGCTGCCGGATAGACAACCAACGACGTGCCGATTATCACCAAAATATCCGCCTGACGAACGATTTCGGATGCCGGCGTGATGTTGGGAACTGCCTCTTCGAAGAACACGATGTGGGGACGAACCGGGTCGCCGTAACTGTCGCGAGTGTCGACCGACGTATCGAGATTGTCGGGCGTGAGCGTATAGACGCGCTCTTCATGACGCATAGAACGTATCTTCATAAGTTCGCCGTGGAGATGAAGCACGCGGCTGCTACCTGCCCGCTCGTGCAGGTTGTCGACGTTCTGCGTAATGATATCGACGTCGAAATCCTTCTCGAGTTCCGCCAAGCCGTAGTGCGCGGCATTCGGCTCGCACTTGACGAGTTGATGACGGCGCTCGTTATAGAACTTATGCACCAACGCCGGATTGCGCATAAAGCCTGTATGGCTCGCCACTTCCATTACGGGATAGTTTTCCCAAAGACCGTCGGCGTCGCGGAATGTTTTGATTCCACTTTCGGCACTTACGCCCGCTCCGGTCAACACTACAAGTCGTTTCATTGTCTAAAAAATTTGTCAATGACAAATTTAGTCCATTTTGTTCGACAAAACAAGTCAAAATGACACATAAAAATAGGAAATTTTTTATATTTTTGCCGACGATGAAAAAACTGATACCGATACTACTGCTACTGCCGGCTCTCTGGGGATGCCGCGCCGCGACAACGGTCGCCGACATAACGTATGTCGACCGCGAGGGCGCTCGCCACGGCATCTGCAGCCGCACGACGCCGCTGACGCTCGTCTACCTCAACGACATCGACTGCCACGAATGCCACGCCGTGGGCGACAGTCTCCGCCGAAGCACCGAAATTGCCCGGGCGGTTAGCGACGGTAGGCTGCGCGTGCTGTCGGTCTACGTCGGCGACCAAGAGGACCGCTGGGCGGCGATGGACCCGACCGAGGGCTGGGTGGAATGTATCGACACGGATTTTGCGTCGATGGCGACCTCTACCTACCAATTCGAGTCGCTTCCGGCTCTGTTCATCGTCGACTCGCACAGTCGTATGAGACAACAAAACATTTCGGCAAAAGACGCCGTTAACTATATAGCAACCCATTCAAAATGAAAAGATTAGCAACACTTATACTAATAATCACAACCGTAGCGGCGGCGTGGAGTCGCGACCGCATTATCGACACAGCAAGACCCGACAAACCGCTCACCATCGGAATCCGCGCCGGACTTAACTCGTCGGGCATCGACAACAACTACCTCAGCCAACTGCACGAACTCATCCAAGGCAATTCCTATTGGCGGATGGGCGGACAAGCCGGCGCCGTGGTCGACCTCAACATCCGCCGCTACCTCGCCATCGAAACCGGTCTGCTCTGGGAATTTCGCAAATACGAAGGCGCGATGATGGCTGCTACCGCCGACGAAGACTACATGGGAAGCATGTTTCTCCGTGCTCGGGCTCACTACCTCAACATCCCGGCTATGGCGTCGTTCCGTCTCAACTTGGGCGAGCAGGCAAAGTGGCACCTCGATGCCGGCGTCTACTACGCCTACGGCATTGCCGGTAAGCGCGAAAGTGACCAATACTACGCTTTCAGCGATGACGACGGCCAACTCATCTTCGACCACAAAGCAACTTCGACTAAATACTTCAAAGCCGACCAAAAAGACTTTTTGGCTATCAAACACGCCGATTTCGGACTGCGTTTCGGCACCGGTATGACGTTCTTCAATCACTATTTCATCGGCGTCTACTACCAGCACGGGCTCCGCAACGTGGCGAAAAACGCGGCAGGCGCTCCCGACATCAAAATCCAAAACCGCAACTGGAACGTCAGCCTCGGATATAACTTTTAATCTGCATAGCCCGCACAAGCCTGCATTATTCACACTATTCCGTCACGAAAGGGCTAAATGGCGGCGCATTAGCGTGAGCACAGCGATGACGATGCAGAATGTAGTAAATCCTACCTTCAAAGAGGAAGAGCGAGCATTGCGCTAAGGTGTTGTCAGTTAGTCCTTGCAGCAGGAATAGTGTGAATAATGCAGGCTTTGTTAATATTTGTTTTTCTTTACGAAATTATCGCAATTAGCGCAAAGATAAGGCGCATACGGGTTGATTTTTGGTCAAAATAACACTATATTTGCAAATAGATGAACATATTTCTGCTAATCGCAGGCATATTACTGCTGGCTTTGTCGGTTTATTTGATTGTCAGGCCGCACTTTCCGTCGGTCATAGCGTCGTATGGCGGACTCTGGGCGCTGTCGCTCGGCGAATGGCTCGACGTGCCGATGCGAATGCTTACCTATTGGGGCGCAATGGTCGTTGTGGTGCTCATCATCACCTCGATGCAGCAGCGCATGCTGGTCAAAGCAACGCAAGGAATGGTGCACATATGCCTCGGAGCGTTGACGGGTATGGCGCTCGGCGCCGTCGGCGGTTATGCGCTGATGGTCGTCGGTGCGGCTGTAGGTGCCACACTGGGCGCGGTCGTCTTTGCACGAACTCCCGCCGGTCGCGGTCTCGACTTCCCATCGCAACGATTTTTGCAGTATCTATGTGCTAAAGGACTTCCGGCAGTGATTAGCGTGTCGTTAATCGGCATTGCCATTCTGATTGCCGCCGTCGAATATGAATAAAACAACGAGCAAAATGAAAAAACTGATAATAGTAATTCTGTCGACCATACTGCTTTCGGTGAGCGTTGCCGAGGGCAAATCAAAAGAAAAACTCAAGCCGGAAAAGCCTGATATGGAGGCTATTAAGAAGGCAATACGCGACCCGCAGTCGAACTACTACTACAAACGGCTGTGGCGTAAATTTGTGAGCAACGACACGAATATGTCGATTCAAGAATATCGCCATTTCTACCTGGGATACGTCTTCCAAGAGGATTACGACCCCTACCGCGTGTCGGAATTCGCCACAAAAATACAGCCGCTATACTACAAAAAGAAGCACACCGAAGCCGAGTGCGACACGATTATCAAATACGCCGAACTCTCGCTCGCCGACAATCCGTTCGACTTGAACCAGATGCAGTTTTTCATCTACGCACTGAAAACAAAGCGGAAATACGCACGCGCCTCGATTTGGCAATACCGACTTAACCACCTGATTGAAGCCATTTTATCGACAGGCACAGGCAAGCAGGACAGCCCGTGGTTCGTCATCAGCCCGGTCCACGAATACAACATCGTCAACTTCATGGGACTCGTGGTGACCGACCATCAAGAGTTGATTAACGACATCGACTACATAATCGTCGACAAGAAGAACGACAAGATGCCCGACGGCTACTACTTCGACGTGTCGAAGATTCTTGAAGTGCGCAATCTGAAATTCGGAGAATAGCCGCGCTATGGAGCAAGTACGACAAAGCCGAATGAATGCCTTTATCAACGGCGCCGGTTGCATAGCACTGGCGGCGCTGCTTGGCTTGGCGTTGTGCATCTACTACAACTACGCGGGCATCGACTATACCGACGAATTCTACGGCGTGGTTGCCGGCGCGGAAATCGGACTTGCGCGCGGAAGTGCCCTCTCGTGGGCGCTCAACCTGATTGTGATAGGCTGCTGCGTCGTGCTGCTGTCGTTTCTCAACAAGCGATTTGCCTTTATCCGCGAATACACCCGGCTGCACACCTCGATGCTGATTGTGCTGACTATGTCGGTGCCGGGGCTAACCACGGCGCTCTGCCCGGCAACCGTGGTCGTGGCGCTGCTGCTTCTTGCCATGCACGTCATGTTCAGCGGCTACCAGCAACAGCATTATCGAAGTTATATCTTCCTGATTTCGCTGATTCTGTCGATTGGCAGCATGGTCGACTACGTGTTTGTGGCGTATGCGCTGATTTTTATGGTCGGCTTCTTCCAAGTGCAACTCATGTCGTTCAAAGGCTTTGTGGGTATGCTTTTCGGTTGGATAACGCCCTACTGGATTGCCTACGGATTCGGTCTGTTCGAGCTCGCCGACTTGCACGTGCCGCAACTCGAGTTTACCACGGAGCGCTATATGGCGCTCGTGACGTCGCCGGTGATTGTCAACGTGGTGCTGACCGTCATTACGGGCACAATCTTCGGCGCGATGAACGCCCTGACGCTCATCTCCTATCGCCGTCAACTGCGCGCCTACAACGGATTTTTCACCGTGCTGGCACTCGCCACAACGCTGCTGCTCGCCGTCGACGTGGCTAACGTGCTGACCTACCTCGCGGTGCTTAACGTCTGCCTGGCGGTCCAAGCAGCGCACTTTTTTACCACTACGCGACTAAATAAAAGCTATATACTTTTTATATTACTTGTAGTAGCGAATATGGCAGGACCGACGGTGTTTATAATCCTAAAGGAACTGCTTTAAACACAGGCATTTAGACAATGAAAATCATCATCGAACGCAACATACCGTATATCGCCGGAGCGCTTGAACGTCACGGCGAAGTGGCATATCTTCCCGCCGGGGAAATCACTCGCGAGGCTGTGGCAGACGCCGACGCGCTGTTTGTGCGCACTCGCACGCGCTGCAACGCCGACCTGCTCGAAGGCTCGCGCGTCCGGTTTATCGCCACGGCAACAATCGGCACCGACCATATCGACCTCGACTACTGCCGCAGCCGCGGAATTACGGTGGTCAACGCGCCGGGATGCAATGCGCCGGCGGTTGCGCAATACGTGTTTGCCGTCATTGGCAGCCGTTTTGCCGGCGAAGACCTCGGCAAACTGTGCTTAGGCGTAGTCGGCGTGGGCAACGTCGGGAGCATCGTAGCGCGCTGGGGCGAGCGTTTGGGGATGACCGTACTGCGCTGCGACCCGCCACGGATGCGCCGCGAAGGCGGCGATTTCGTCGACCTCCGCTGCATTGCCGAGCATACCGACATCATCACTTTCCACACGCCGCTAAACCTCTCGGGCATCGACGCAACCTATCACCTTGCCGACGCGAAACTGCTCGGCGGTCTGAGCCGTTGCCGACTGCTCATCAACAGTTCGCGCGGCGAAGTGGTCGACAACGCGGCGCTTGCCGAAGCCATCGGCAAGACGGTCGAAAGTGCCGCCATCGACTGCTGGGAAGGCGAACCTGCCATCGACCGCAATCTGCTCGCCAAAGCCTTTGTGGCAACGCCGCACATCGCCGGCTATAGCAGTGAGGGCAAAAAGCGTGCCACTGCGATGACACTTGAGGCGTTTGCGCGTCATTTCGGCGTCGACGTCGACGCCATACCGACCATCGAAGCGCCTGCTCGCGGTGCCGACATCGACAGCATCGAGCAAGTCACTGCGACCTATAACCCTCTGGTCGACACAGAGTTGCTCCGCACATCACCCGACCAATTCGAAAACCTGAGAAACAACTATAACCTGCGTCACGAAGTGGTGACCGCCGGCAACAAAAAGTAGGAAAATTATGCTAATCATCAACAAAGCCTCGGCAGGTAGCGGCAAGACGTACAACCTGGTATTCGAGTTCATAAAAATGCTGCTGGGCTACAAAGAAAAAGACAGCGAGCAGTCGGCATACAAGCTGAAACCCAACCTAAACAACGAGCACAGCAAGATTCTCGCCATCACGTTTACCAACAAGGCGACCGAGGAGATGAAGCAACGCATCGTCAAAGAGCTCGGCTACATGGCGAACAATCCGGGAAAGAGCGACCACCTCAAAGAAATCGCCAAGGCGTTTGGCGTGAGCGAAGAGAAGGTGAGCGAAAAAGCCGTCAAAGCGCATAAGCAGATACTTATCGACTACGCAAACTTCAACGTGAGCACGATAGACTCGTTCTTCCAGACGGTGCTGCGCACGTTTGCCTTCGACGTCGACCTGCCCGGCGATTTCACCATCGAGTTGAACGACGATTTTGCCATTGCCGTGGGCGTCGGCGACCTCAAACGCGACATGCGCACCTCGAGCAAAGACGACTACCTCAGCAAATGGGTTCAGACGTACGTTACCGACAGCGTCAACAGCGGCGAAAGCTGGAATGTGCTCAAAGACTCGAAAGGCGAAAATACGTACAGCAAGAGAAAGACGCTCCCGGAATTTGCCAAATTTCTCACCAACGAGAACGTGAAAAAGCATCTCGACAAGCTGCGCGAATGGATTACCGAGAGCGACGGAGCGAATCTGAAAGCCCTCATCGAGCGCCTCAACGAGATAAGCCGCAGCCTGGTGGGCGAAATTCGTGCGTTCGGACAGTGGTGCGACGCTAACTACGACGACTTCAACCTGAACGGCAAGAAGAAAAATTCCGTCGTAAGCCTGAAAGACTTCAAAGCGTCGACCAAAGTCGATGAGAAACTTATAAACTCGGTTGCTGATTCAGACTCGTGGACGAAAAAGTCGACCACCGCCGAGGCGGCAACAGAATTCGACGGCCGACGGGAGAAAGTGCACACAGCGCTGAAACGCCTTGCCGCCGTAAAGGCTATCAGCGAAAACATCTATCACTTAGGGCTTCTCTATCACATAGATAACAACATCAAGACCTACAACAACGAGAACAACACCATCCTGCTGTCGAACACCAACGACATCCTCAAAGACGTCATCGGCGGCGACAATGCGCCCTACATCTACGCGCGGCTCGGCACGTTCATCTGCAACTTCCTGATTGACGAGTTTCAAGACACGTCGAAAATGCAGTGGGAAAACCTCGAACCGCTGCTTTGCGACAGCCTGTCTGCCGGGCACGACAACCTGATTATCGGCGACGTCAAGCAGAGCATCTACCGATTTCGCAACTCCGACCCGCACCTGCTTGCCAACGAGGTGGAAGCGAGTTTCGGCAGATATAAGATGGATGAACAAAAGAATGGGAAGAATAGCGGAAACATCAACTGGCGCAGCGACAGGCTAATCGTAGAGTTCAACAGCCGGGTGTTCGAGCAGCTCGCCGAGGACTTGAACCTGTCGCACTATTACTCAAACGTGCGCCAGGAAGTGTCGGAAAAGCACAAAGACACGGAAGGCTACGTGCACTACGAACTGCTTAGCGACGACGACTCCGGAAAATTTAAAGAAAAAGCGATAACACAAGCGATAGAGACCATCAGGAACATGCTCGAGCGCGGCTACGAGCAGCGCGACATCGCTATCTTGGTGAATGCCAACGACGAAGGCGAGCAAATCATCGATGCGCTGCTGAAGGTAGACGGCATCAACGTCGTTTCGGAAGAATCGCTGCTCATCAGCACGTCGTCGGCTGTGTCGACCATCATCACGCTGCTCAACGCCATCGACCACACCGCGCAACCCGGCACGGCAACCCAAACCGACAAAACCGCCGAAACCGACAAAAAGCGCAAAGAGAAAATGACGCCGAAGGAATTCCTCTTCCGCTATCAGTACTTGCTCTTTACGAAAAACGACCCGATAACGGCGTTCAAAGAAGCGCTCGGCAGCAACGACGATATCGACCTGAGCAAGGTGATTAAAGGCGACGAGCCGGTGACGCTCGACGTGATTGTCGACCGCATCCTCAAGCACTTCGTCGACCAAGATACGCTCGACGAAGAAATGACTTTCATCCTGGCTTTCAAGGACTTGGTAGCCGACTACATGGAAGCGTTCGGGTCGAACGTCCACTTCTTCCTGAAGTGGTGGAACAAGACGGGCTACCGCCGGACGGTGTCGTCGCCGAGCGGCATAAATGCCATTCAGGTAATGACCATTCACAAGTCGAAAGGGCTCGAATTTCCGTGCGTCATCATCCCCTTCTGCGACTGGAAGTTCGACAAAGGCGGCATCGAATGGATTGAGCCGACCGAAAAATTGGTCAATTTAGTCACCGAATCGGGCAATAATAAAGTAATTTTGCCGCCGATATTGCCCATCAACCGCAGTCGGCTGACCACGTCGCTGGATCTATTCAGCGACAGCCTCAAAGCGTGCGAAACCGACGCCAAGATGGATACGCTCAACAAGACCTACGTTGCCTTTACGCGCGCCGTCAACGAACTGGTAATGTTTGCGCCGGAGAAGGTAGATAACGCTAATGAAAACCTTCGCAGCCTGCTGACACCGCACTTGATAACAGGAAACAACGTCGTGTACGAAATCGGCCATAAGATAACAAAAGAGGAGAAACAGGCGAAAGAAGAGAAGGAGAGAAAGGAAAAAGAGGAAAAAGAGAAGAAAAGAGGTAAAAAAGCCGACGACGAAATCGAGCCGAAGAAATATGAGCTGGATAAACTACTGATAATCAAGCCGCGGCGCGACAAAGACGACGTAGGCATCAAATATAAAGTGCCCGAACTGATAACGCGGCTAAGCAATCCCCGGCAGTTCGACGGCACGGCGATGCACAACATAATGCAGCGAGTAAAGACCGTCTACGACCTCGACGCGGCTATCGACTACTTCCTCCGAAAGTCGATTATCAACGAAGAAGAGCAGTCGCGCTACGGCAAAATCCTCGCCCAAGCACTGAGCGACCCGCGCGTCAGCGACTGGTTTGCGCCCGACGCTGAAGTGCTCAACGAGACCGAAGTGCTGCACTATTGGGGCGACCCCGACAACGAAGAATACTTCCAACTCGACTTCAAGGCACATCGTCCCGACCGCGTGGTGCGCACGCGCGACGGCCGCACAATCGTGATAGACTACAAATTCGGCGCCTACGACAGCAAATACCAATATCAAGTGCGCAACTACATGAATCTGCTCGAGGAGATAGGCTACGAACGCCTCGAAGGCTATATCTGGTACGTGCAAGATGGAAGAATCGAACGAGTTGAACAAAAACCGATAGTGTAATGGCTGAGAGTGAGCGACATCCGTTAGAGCCGTTTCTGCCGGAAGATGCCGAAACGCTGATGCTGGGGAGTTTTCCGCCGCAGCGCGTGCGCTGGTGCATGGATTTCTACTACCCGAACTTCCAAAACGACATGTGGCGGATAATGGGATACATCGAAACCGGCGACGCAAATGCCTTTGTCGACACGGCAAATCGGCGGTTCGACCTCGAGAAGGTGGTCGACTTCTGCCGACGTCGGCGCCTGGCGCTCTACGACACGGCAACCGAGGTCGTTCGGCTGCGCAACAACGCTTCCGACAACTTCCTCGAGGTGGTACGTCCGACCGACGTCGCCGCCCTACTCGCGCGGCTTCCGCACTGCCGACGCATCGTGGCGACGGGCAAAAAGTCGGCCGACACGCTGCGCGAGATGTTCGGCTTCGACGAAATCGGCGTCGGCGGCTCGACCGAGGTAACGATTGAGGGGCGGCGCTATAGCGTCTACCGTATGCCCTCCACGTCGCGCGCCTACCCTCGCCCAATCGCCTGGAAAGCAGAGTATTACCGAAAGGTTATAGGAAGCGGAGCTTCGCTCCGCGGTTAGGCGGCGCCGGGGCGCGGTTATTCGGCATCTGCGATGCGGTTATTTGGCGCTGACGTGCGGTTATTCGGCGCTGTGCGCGGTTAAAAAGTTAGAAGGTTAATCGGCAGCAGCGATATACTTGAATAATAACAAACCCATGCCTATAAAATCTCACCGTTATAAATTATAATTGATTCAACCAACAAAAAAACCTGCGCAAGCCTCTTTTTTGTGTTATTTCACCACCGACCTCCCATCCGTCCCATTAGCCCCATTAGTACCATCCGCACCCATCCACTCTTACCTCCGCTCTCCCTACCCATACCCGGTCGCACGGGGTGATTGCGAAACATCATCGTGTCGAAGATACGATGATGTTCATGACCGTCGGAGACGGTCGGGTTGTGTTAAACCCCACGTTCAGCCTCGGAGAGGCTTAACGTGGGGAATATCAGAAAGTTAGTGCTCGAGCTTCGGAGATGCTCGGTGGTGATAGTAGACGACTACGGCGTGGTTATAGGTTATAGACCGATTTCGGGTTCCCAATTCCAAATTCCCTTTCAGCAACCACAACCGACCCTCTACGAGGCTCGAGGTTGGGGGAGGCTTCGCTCCTCACGCTCAGTACTCTCCGAGGCTGACCGTGAGGTTTACCACGACCGGCGCGTCTCCGACGCTCCCATCCACAGCGTATCTTCGACACGCTGTGGATATCACCTTCGCTCTCCTCACCCATACCCGGTCGCACCAAGGCGCGACCCTACTCTACTGATTGTCAACCATTTAGACATACCCCCGCTCTCCCCACCCATACCCGGTCGCACCGAGGCGCGACCCTACCGCCGACGGATGCACATCGCACATAACACCCTCTGTATCATCCATATACCACACTCCACTACAAAAACCTCGTGTTAAGAAAAGTTAAAGTATCGTTTTCCTATTGCAGATGCGATTTTCGTGCTTACCTTTGCAGTGTGCTAATTAACTAATACACTAAAACAACAAAACAAAACGAACAAAAAAACTTAATCAATTAACAACAAAACGACGATTTCTGAATCGGGTATTGAAACAAAAAACTCTCAATCTCTCATGGAACCTACCCGGTTCAGAAATTTTTTGAAAAGAAATTTTAAAAAACAAGAAACAAACAATGGAGGAAATGAATTTAATAACAATCAGCGACTTGACTTTCGACTACGGTCGGAAAAATCGCAAGGTGTTCGACAACTTCTCGTTGACATTCGAACGCGGCTCAATCTACGGTTTGCTGGGCAAGAACGGCACGGGCAAATCGACGTTACTCTACCTGATGTGCGGACTACTCCGCGCTCGCAGCGGTTCTATCACATTCGCCGGCAGCGACGTGGCGCGCCGCCAGCCGTCGGTGCTGAGCGACATCTTTATCGTGCCCGAAGAGTTCGACCTGCCGAAGGTGTCGTTCAGCAGTTATGTGAAAGCCAATGAGGTGTTCTACCCGAAGTTTAGCCGCGAGGTGCTCGACACGTGCTTGCAGCATTTCGACATGGACATCAACATCAACCTCGGCGAACTTTCGATGGGTCAGAAGAAGAAAGCGTTTATGTGTTTTGCGTTGGCAACCAACACGTCGCTTCTGCTGATGGACGAGCCGACCAACGGGTTCGACATCCCGTCGAAGAGCCAGATGCGCAAGGTGATTGCGTCGGGCATGAACGACGAACGTACCATCATCATCTCGACGCACCAGGTGCGCGACGTCGAAAACCTGCTCGACCGCGTGGTGATGCTCGACCGCGGCGAAGTGCTCGTCGACAAGACTTGCATGGAGCTCACCGAGAAACTCTACTTCGCCGAGCAACCGCTGTCGGTGCCTACCGACGATGCGCTCTACGTGCAGCAGTCGCTCAACGGCAACAGCGTGGTGCTGGAGAATTGCGAGGGCGAAGAGAGCAACCTCAACCTCGAACTGCTTTTCAACGCAATGCTTTCAAATCGAGAAAAAATGACCGAAATCATCAACAAATAATACCCAAGCAACAATGAACGCAACAAAAAATACATTCAGCCTAACACGCCTCGGGCTACTGCTCAAAAGAGAATATAGCGTAAACTGGAAGCAACACGTCTATCGGCTACTCGCCATCTACGGGACATTCTTGGTAACTCTGTTTTTGACGATGTTGACAAACGATCCCTACACACCGAGCGCACAGACGATTCACCATTTCACCGGAATTGTCGCCTTCATCTGCGGAGTGGTTTCGATGGTCTACCTGTCGCAGATGATGAAGCCGATGGAAACTAAAACGTCGCGCATCAACTACCTGATGCTGCCGGCAACCAACGCCGAGAAGTTTGTCAGCCGACTGCTGATGGCCACCGTAGGATTCTGGATAACCGCCATCGTGGCGTTGGCACTTGCAACGGCGAGCCGCTACATCTTTATGCCCTTCATGTACGTCAACCCCGACCTCTACCACCCGATATTTGGCAACGTAATGGCAGAATTGTTCGACTTCAGCTGTCAGGCACTTGATATTAAAGGATTCATAATAAGCGATTTCGAAGCCGGTATGTTCGTCGTGATGTTAGTCATCTGGGGCTATACCATATATATGCTCGGCGGTAACATCTGGTATAAAAACGCCTTCATCAAGACCGTAGCCGCAATGACCGTCATCACCATATTGGGCAACATCGTGCTCATCTCGCTGATTTCGGCATTCGGAATCACAAAAGAAGACTTCACCATACTACTCAACACGGCAACCGGCGTATTCACAGTCCTTACGATAGTCAACATTTGGCTGAGTTACAGACTCTTCCGCCGCGCACAAGTTATTCGCAACCTAAAGAACATGTTATAAGCATATTATGAATTTCAAAGAAAGTAAACCAATATATTTGCAAATCGCCGACCGCATAATGGACGAGATTTTGCAGAAGATATATCCCGAAGACGGGCGCATACCGTCGGTGCGCGAATATGCAGCCACCGTAGAGGTAAACGCCAACACCGTAGCACGCTCGTTCGACTACCTTCAGAGCCGGGAAATCATCTACAACCGCCGAGGGATAGGCTACTTCGTCAGCGCCCAAGCTCGCGCGACAATCAAGCAAATGCGCAAACGCGAATTCATCGACGGCGACCTGCCCGAACTCTTTCGCAAGATGAGCCTTCTGGGCATCTCTATCGACGAAATCATCGAAAATTACAAAAACAACACAAATAAAAAAATATAACTCAATCAACACAACACAACCGTTGCAACTTTTCGACGAGTCAAGAACGTCTAAAGCACAGTTACAACTCAATTACAACACAGAACGACAATGAAACGAATAACAATTGTATCAGTAGCCCTGCTTGCCGCGACGGCAGCGAATGCCGGCGTGGTCGACGGCAAGGTAGTCGACGAAAAAGGGAACCCGGTGGAATACGCCACCGTGGTTGCCCTTCGCGACGCGAAACAATGTGCCGGCACAGTGACCGACAGCATCGGCGGCTACACGATGAACGTCGCCGACGGCGCTTACACCTTCATCTTCTCGTCGGTAGGCTATAAGTCAGCCGAAAAGAGCGAAACCGTCAAAGGCAAAACGCGCGTCGATGCCACAATGGAGACCAATTCGGCGGTGCTCAAAGAAGTCAACGTCACCGCATCGGCGATACGCCGCGAAGCCGACCGATTCGTTATGAACGTCGAAAACATGCCGGGTGCGATAGGCAAAGACGGCGAAGAGCTGCTGCGCGATGCTCCGGGCGTGTGGATTAACGACAACAAGATATCTATCAACGGCAAAAGCGGCACGATAGTCTATGTGAACGACCGCGAACTGAAGATGGACAACGACCAACTGATGAACTTCCTGCGCAGCCTCAAAGCCGAAGAAGTGACCAAGGTGGAAATCATCCCGCAAACCGGCGCGGAATATAGCGCAAGTTCGTCGGCGGGCGTCATCAAGATAACGATGAAGAAAGTGCGTACCGACGGCATTATGGGTAGCGCCGGCATCCGCGGCAACTTCAGCAAAAACGAGACAGGCTTTGCGCCCAACGCGTCGCTGAACGTCAAGAAAGGCAACTGGACCTACACCCTGCGCGGTGCGGTGAACTATACGCCCAAAGAAGACAACGACATGACGCAAAGCACCGACTATGCCGACGGCAGCCGCTACAACAACAGCACAAAGATGACCAACGACGATATGGTGTTCGGCAACGTCAATGCCGGTGTGTTCTACGACCCGAACAAGAACAATTCATTCGGTCTTGAGTTATACTTCAACGGCTGGAAGAATCCGGCACAAACGGCGACAAATGCCACCTTCGCCGACAAGACCATCAAGGGTGTATACGGCACCGACATGAATTCGCGCAACTTCGACGCAACATTCAACTACATCCACCGCCTCGACACCCTCGGCTCGACGATGAAAGTCATTGCCAACTACGACAACTCGCACAGCACTCAAGACAACGACAACATAATGCGCACGTTCTCCACTCCCGACGCGGAGCCGCTCGTCAATAAGGAAAACGGAAATCAGTTGACAACCTACGACGTAGCAAACCTCAGTTTCGACTACGATAAGCATTTCTCGCCGAAGTGGGGACTGTCGGTCGGCACCAAATATACCTTCAACAAGCTGCACAACACCTCCGACTACGGCGAACTCTCTGCCTGCAACTACGACAAAAACCATAACTACAACTACAACGAAAACATCCTCGGCATATACGCCAAGACAACCTACAACATCAAGCACCTTGGCGTCGTTGCCGGACTGCGCGGCGAGTATTTCACCGACCACAGCCGCAACAAAATGATTTACCAAGACTGCAAGGACGTCGAAAACTTAGCCGCAACCGTCGACCAAGACTATTTCGACCTCTTCCCCAACGCGTCGATTATCTACAAATTCGACGCAATGTCGAAAAACTCGCTGTCGGCAAGTTATGCACGCTACATCAACCGCCCGTCGTTCTGGGCCCTCAACCCGATACGCACCAAGATTTCCGACATGTTCTATCAATGCGGTAATCCCGACCTGAAGCCAACCTACAGCAACAACCTGTCGTTGAACTTCACAACGCAATATAAATACAACCTTTCTCTGTGGTGGCAAGTCGACACCGACCCGATGGCACAAGGCACCAAGCCCGACGAAAACGACCCGCGCAACGTGCTCTTTACCAACATCAACCTCGACAAAAACGTGACGCTCGGTGCCAATGTCAACCTGCCGATACAAATCACCAAATGGTGGAACTTCAACGCCAACGTGACCTATATGCACCGCCAAATCCAGCTTAACGCCAACGGCGACAAGACCAACGCTAACAGCCTCTACATTTCGCTCAACACCGGCTTCCAACTGCCGAAAGACTGGTACATTTCCGCCTCCTACTTCGGCTCGAACCGCGGCAAAGACGCAACGATGAGCGTCAATCCGTTCAGCAACCTCAACGCCGGCATCAAGAAATCGTTCGCCAACCGCAAGTGGACAGCTGCAATCAACGCTAACAACATCCTCTGCCACACCATGCGATTTACCACCTACGCAGTGGGCAATGGCTTCAACAATACGAACTCGTACGCCAGCACCCAGCGCATCAAGCAACCCGTTTCGTTCTCCGTGTCGCTGACCTACAACTTCAACGTCGGAAAAAGGTTCCAAGCAAAGAGCATCGAGAAAAACGCCGACGAATCGCGCACACAGAAAAGCAAGTAATTTCACGCTCAATAAAACTCAATAAAACTCACATTCAATCAGTGAACAACACTTCTTCTGGCGTCGTCGCCGGTGCGAAAGCATCAGCGGCGACGCTCGTTTGCCGAATAAGCGGTTATTCGGCATCTGCGATGCGGTTAGGTGGTTAATATGTTGATAATTAGACGATTGTATAGTCGCGCCTTGGTGCGACCGGGCATGGGTGCTAAGTATGGCTAAGTGTGTAAGTGGTTGACAATCAGCAGAGTAGGGTCGCGCCTTGGTGCGACCGGGCAGGCGTGGGAGAGCGGCGGTGTATCCACAGCGTGTCGAAGATCCGCTGTGGATGGGAGCGTCGGAGACGGTCATGAACATCATCGTATCTTCGACACGATGATGTTCGGCAATCACCCCGCCCGCCTGCCACGCAGCGCATACTGCCGATTAACCGCGCTCCGCGCCGAATAACCTCCTAACCACCTAACCGCGCCGTAGGCGCTATTTTGCCGATTAAGCAAATTTAACCATCGTGAACAATTTATTTCATTCGATTGTTACCTTTATATGAAAACTTATGCCTAAATTTGACCAACAAAACCTAAACAAGAAAAAACCAAATAATATTGCTATGATTAAAAGATTTACACTTTTGTTAGCAGCATGTGCGGCAGTGTTTGCGGCACAAGCAGGCTATCCGTTTAAGTTGTGCGACGTCGACTACACGCTCGACACGCTCTATCACGCAAAAATCGGTCCGGGTACAACGCAAACAAGCCTACGCTTGTTGGGCGAAACACCGGCAACGCAATTGCGCATCTACTACCTGACAATCGACCGTACGAACCCGAACATTTCGTTCCAAGCAGTAGTAGCCAACGACAAATTGTCGGGCGGCGCTACGATAGCCGACCAGGCAAAAAGCCACTCGACCGCCGACAAGACCTTGTTCTGCGGCATCAACACCGACTTCTTCGTAACGACGGGTAACGCAGTCAACGGCGTGTCGCGCGTCGGCGCTCCCGTGCAGACTGCTATTGCCGACGGCAAAATCTATCTCACCAACTCAAGTTCGCGCGCTTGGCCGAACTTCTACTTCGAAAACGGCGAGCCGTTTATCGCCGCCGTAAGTCACGCACGCGGCGAGGTAAAAGCCGGCGAAAAAACGGCATCTCTATCGGTAGTCAACTCCGGCGTATGGAACAACTCATGTGCGCTCTACACCCCCGAATACTATGGCACCACCGACAATGCATCGCTTGCCGGCAGCGTTGCCGAACGCACCCTCGAATTGGTTGAAGGCACCGTCGGAATGGGTAAAACCGCGAAATACAAAGTAACCTCCGACGTGTCGACCAACGGCGACCTCCGCTTCAGCGACGGCGCATACGCCATCTCGGGACGCGGAACAGGCGTTGACTTTGTCAACGGACTCGCAATCGGCGACATCATCGAAATCACGCCCCGCGCATTCGTAGGCGACAAAGAAATCTTCCCGACCGATATGTGCACGGGCAACCCGTGGATATTAGAGAACGGCATAGTGCTCGACAGCGAAGTCGACCGCGGCGACGCATCGGGTCTGCATCCGCGTTCGGGCATCGGCTTTAACGCCGACAAGTCGAAAATTATCATGATGGTCATCGACGGACGCTACGCCCTGTCGAACGGCGTACACACCAAGCAACTTGCCGAAATGATGTACTATGCCGGCGCAACCGACGCTACCAACGTCGACGGCGGCGGCTCGTCGACGCTCTACACCTCGGCATTCGGCGAACGCAACCACTGCAGCGACGGACGTCCTCGCGCCGTAAGTAGCGGTATGTTTGCCGTAGCCAACACCCCTGCCGACGACGTAATCACTGAGATTCGCTTCGTTGAATGGGCAATGGAGTTCCCGCAATACGGCATCTATACGCCGAAATTCTACGGCTATAACCAATACGGCATGCTCGTCGACGACGACGTACAAGGCGTAACCCTCACCTGCGACGCCAATATCGGCGAAATCATCAACGACGGTACGACATTCTACGGCAGCGGTAGCGGCATCGGCGTGCTCAAAGGCACCCTCAACGGCTTGGAAGCAACAATCCCCGTAACCGTCGACACCAGCGAAGAAGCAAAACTCCGTCTCGAGAACGTGCTTATCGACGACGTTCGCGAATATCCTATCGAAATGCTCTCGTACGTACGCGAAAACGAAATGCCTATCAGCCCGATTGCCTTCACTTGGACGTCCGACAACACAGACGTGGCTACCGTGGGCGAAACTACCGGTCTGCTTAAAGGCTTGAAAGACGGTACGGCTGTCGTTACGGCAAGCCTCGGCGAATTTGCCGGCAAACTCAACGTGACCGTCGAAGTACCGACCGGCAACACAATGCCCGTCGTACGCGACCTCCCCATCGAAAACTGGACACTCAAACAGACCGGCGGTACCGGCTTGGCACTCAGCCTCCTCGGCGACAACGGTTTCAAACTCAACTACACCGGCAACGGCTCAAGCCGCGGCGCCTTCATCCAGATGGACCGCGAAATGCGAGTATGGAGTTTGCCCGACAAGATTCGCTTGACCGTCAACCCCGGCGAAGCAACCATCAACAAGGTAACGGCATCGGCAAGTGACGCCCTCGGAAAAGCGACCTCTACATGGACCGCAACCGAAACGACGCTTCCCAAAAACACCGAAACAACGGTAGAATTCGACTTGAACGACTTCACCACACCCGACGATATCGCCGTATTCCCGATAACCATCAACTCGCTCCGCTTCGGCATGGGCGCATCGGCAAAGAACACAGAATTCGAAATTCAAATACCGAAATTCGAAGCCGTATACAACAACGCACAAGGCGCTGTCAATGCTATCACCGCTCCGCGAGCAATCATCTACCCGAACCCGGTAGCGGCAGGTCAGACGGTATACGTCATTGCCGGCGAAAAAGCAAAAGTTGAAGTATTTGCCCTCAATGGCGCACTCGTTTCGTCGCAAAACTGCAACGGCAACTGCCAAATCGCAACAACCGGACTCAACGGTATGTATATAATAAAAGTTACCGCCGCAAACGGTGTGAAAACAGCAAAACTTATCGTAAGGTAAGAATTATAATTGTTAATAACTGAGGTTGCGCCCCGAATCCGAGGCGCAACTTTTTTTGTGTGAGCGGAGAAAAGGTAAGAGGTAAGAGTGGAGAGCCTGTCCGAGTCATCAGAGTGCTCAGTCCGATTCGACTCAATCGTCAATTCCACGCAGCGCAAGCCGCCGATTAACCGTCTAACCTCTTAACCGCGCGTCAGCGCCGCCTAACCGCATCGTAGGCGCTTATATCACCTGCTTTTTACGTTTTCGACCCCAAAACATCACCTGCTTTTTACATCTTTACCCCAAAAATATCACCTGCTTTTTACAAAAACATGTTAAACACGCTTGATATTCAAATATTTATCGTAACTTTACAAGCGAATGAAATTTATCGGAGGAAATATGGAATATCTAAGTAGAAATGTAGACACTTACCTTGAGCAATGGAAAGTCGAAAAAGATAGGAAACCACTGCTTATCAGGGGCGCACGGCAAGTGGGCAAATCGTGTGCGGTGCGGCATTTCGGAGCATCGTTCGAGTATTACCTTGAAGTTAACTTTGAAAGAGATAGCGATGTTGCCGAAATCTTCAGCGGTAGGGCTGATGTTCACGAAATTGCGGAGAAACTGTCGATATATTATGGGGTGCCGGTAGAGCCGGGAAAGACATTGCTATTTCTTGACGAGATACAGTCATGTCAGAAAGCATTGCACAGCCTGTGGTTCTTTCGAGAAGACTACCCGGAACTGCATGTAATCGCTGCCGGCAGCTTGTTGGAGTTTGCATTGAAAGACTTACGCTCGTATGGCGTTGGCAGGATAAGCAGCCTGTTCGTCTACCCGATGTCGTTCGACGAATTTCTTACAGCCCGAAATCTCGCCGGTTTGGTGGAGATGAAGCGACAAGCCACTACGGAGAAGCCGCTTATGGAGGTCTTTCACAACAAGTTGGTGGAGCAGTATCGCCAATTTATGCTTATCGGAGGAATGCCTGCCGCCGTTGCCAAGTTTGTCGAAACGGAATCGTACTTGAAAGCAAGGACAGTTCTGGCAGACTTGCGCGTGGCATACATCGACGATTTCTCGAAATACGCAGGAAGGATAAACCCGGACCTGTTGCGCCACACACTTATAAGCGTAGCGCGGCAGACCGGAACGAAGTTCGTTTTTAGTCATGTAGACGGCGAATACCGCACCGAACAGGTAAAGACCGCTCTTTCCTACCTAAGAGATGCAGGCTTGATTGTACCCGTGTTTAATTCCGCGTCGAACGGCATTCCATTAGGCGCTGAGGTGAACAGCAAGTTTGTTAAATATCTAATGATAGACAATGCCCTAATGCTGGACTTTCTCGGCATAAGCGACAGTATTACGGATAAGACAAACAACATTCTGACCGATAAGGCGACCGACCTTGTCGACAAAGGAAATGTGGCGGAATTGATAGCCGGCTTGGAGATGCTGAAATATATGTCGCCCCACGAGCGTCATGACTTGTATTATTGGCAAGATACAAACAAAGGCAACGCAGCCGAGGTCGACTATGTGGTAGCAAAAGGCGGGCACGTTGTGCCGATTGAAGTAAAGTCGGGCGTAAAAGGCTCAATGAGAAGCCTTTACGAATTGTTATCAAAACCGCAGAAAGACATTCCCTATGCAATTCGTTGTTCGTTAGAGAACTTCGGCACATTTACAAGTCCGTCGGGAAAGCCCATCACAGTCTGTCCTTTATACGCCATATCCAACATTTTTCGTCCGTAAAGATGCAAATCGCCACACTTTTAAGGACGTAAAAGTGTAAAATACTACACTTTTCTGGACGAAACCGCGGCGAGATTGACTTCTTGATACAGAAAGGAGATAAGATAATCCCGATAGAGGTCAAGGCGGAAGAAAACCTGAAGGCGAAAAGCCTGTCCGCCTTCATTGCGCGCTATCCATCGCTGTATGGCGCTCGACTGTCGATGTCGGACTATCGCGAGCAGGAGTGGATGGTCAACGTGCCGCTGTATGCGGCTCGCACGGCCGCCGATTAGACGTCTAACCGCGGAGTAGCGCTCCGATTTTCTGTCGATTTCGCAAGTCGGCGAGCGGCGGCGGTAGTATATTTGCGGCGGAGATAAAACACACAAAACTACCATGAAAACGAAACAACTAACTATCAATTGGGATGCCTCGAGCGGCTCGAATTATGAAGGAATAGAACTTGTGAATGCGCGTCCGACGGGCGATGGCGCCATTGTGGTTGCCGGCGCGCCGGAGATGATTACCTACCTGCTGCAGGGTGACCGATTTCTGGGCTTGGACCGACGCGGCAGCCGAACGTACTACTTCGTCGAGCACGAGCGTCGCCTTATGCTCCTCGGCTATGCCGTCGAGGGCGAGGAATTTTCGTTTGTCGAAATGACTTTCGGCGACGAAATGGCTGTTGAAGGCTTTGCCGTGACGGGCGATTACGTCGTGCTCGTCACCGACGGCGGTTTGCGCTTTTTGCACTACAACGGCGACGGCTACGACCTCTATGGCGAGGCGCCCGTGCTGCCGCAATTGGCTGTCGGCATTGCCGAAGAGCGAACCTACAGCGAAATCGTTACCGGACGCACGCTGCGCGAGAACTACAGTCGCTGGCAGGGCAGTCTGCTCCCGCAAGACCTCACCGACATGAACAAATCGGTAAACACTGCGGTCAGCCGACTCCGTGCCAAGGCTCGCGAGGCGCGCTGCTGCACGGGACCGATGGCGGTCAGAGCGGCGCTGCGACTTACCGACGACAGCCTGATTTGGCTCCCCGAGGCGTGGATAGCAGGGCGACAACCCGAAGCACCGACCGGCGTCGCTGCGGTGACCTACGACGGCGCCGGAACATACACCGTCGACGCGTTCAGCCTGAGCCTGAAGGCGTGGAAAGTTGCCGTTACGCTAATCGATACGGGCTTGGGGAAATGGCGTTCGTTGGTGAAAAGTCTGGAAATCTACGCCGGCGAACCGTGCGACGAACTCGGAACGGCAACCTATCGCTGCGAGTCGGCGCAAACCGGCGCGGAGGCGTATTCTCTAAGAATAAGCATCGACAATTCGGAAGCTAAAGCCAATTGGAAAAAGTTGGCGGAAAACGGCAAACTGCGCAAAATAGCGAGCATCAGCGACCTCGAGGCGATGTCGGCAGGCGGCACAACGACGCTCGACAACGTCGTCGACGGCACCGGCGGACCGCTTGCCGAACGGACATACGCCATCGACAACGACGGAACGCCGACAGCCGTGCGCTATACGCCCTGGCTGATGCCCCATCGTGCGAACGAACTTACGACGGTGTCGAACCGATGCTTTGCCGGTGACGTCGTGATGCGCCTGCCGCACTGTCCCCGATACGCGGCGATGTGCAACTTGGCAACGCTCAGCGCGGGATTTGCCGCCGTGGAAGTTGTCGTGGAATTGGCCGCGGACAACGGCACGGCGCGCGTCGTCGAATCGTATACGAGTGACGTCTATTCGCTCGCGCTGCAACCGGTGGTGTGCTATCCCGACAGCCGCGCCGTGCGAATGGTCGTAACCGTGACCGTCAATGGCAAGATGTATCGCCTCGACACGCCGCTGCAAGCCTCAGCCGACGGCACTATGGCATACGCTTTGGCGAAAACCGACACCTTCGAACTTACGCAGACCGCCGAGGCGTTGACGTTCGCCGCCGAGGGACTTTACCGAAGTGAGCCGTGCACGTTGTTGCTCGCCGACGCCGCAAACCCGCTGCAATGGACGTCGTGCCGCAAGGCGTACAACAAAGGCGTCGTAGCCGTCGTAGCGTCGATAGCCACCGGCTCGTCGTGGCTGTTGGGCAAACACGCGGCGTATCTTTTTGCCGTCGACGGTGTCTACTTGCTGTCGTTCGACAAGACAGGCTGCAGCGGCGCAACACTCGTTTCGCGTCGGCGTGTGCGTTCGTCGGCACTGGTTGCGGCGACAGCCGACGGGGCGGCATTTGTCGACGATGCGGGAAGCCTGCTGCGACTGCGCGGTAGCAGCGAACGAGCGATAGGGATAACCGTCGGCGAGGCGCGCGCCGTGGGCTATTCGCTCGGCTTCGACGAAGTGCTGGTCGACCGAGGTGACGCGATAATAACCGTCGGCGCCGACAATCGCTACTTTCTGCGGAAGATGAAATCGGTGGCGATAGTTCGTCAAGGCGACGTCGCGTTGCTCAGCGACGGCAACTACCTCTATACGCCCGACCGAGAGACGCCGACGCGCCACGACGTGGTGGCTCAGACGCGTGCTGTGGCGATGCCGCGCCCGTACCGCGCGGAGTCGGTAGTCTGGCACTTGGCGGGCAATAACGTGAGTGCCACGCTGACCGTGTTCGGCGAAAACGGTAAGTCGTGCCACGGCGGGACTCTGTCGCAACTAACCGTCAACGGCACCGTCGGCGCACCGCTCTTTCACCGCCTGCCCGGCATCCCCGCGCGCACCCTCCGCCTCCGCCTCGAAGGCAAACTCCCCGGCGGCACAATCCTCGCCCCAAGCGAAGTAAGAGTGGAGTAAGAGGAAAGAGAAGCGCCTTCGGCGCGGTTATTCGGCATCTACGATGCGGTTATTCGGCGCTGTCGCGCGGTTAACAGTTTAAAAGGTTATATGCGGCGAGCGCCAGCGGTTATCGCGGAGCATTTAGTCTTTTTCGCCGGCTTCACATTCCTCTCTGTTCTCACCTCTTATCGGCAAAAAAGCGCCTGAATTTCTGCCGATATTTGAATCGAAAACCACTTTTTGGAAAAATTAATGCGAGCCATTCATTATTTTTATGTAACTTTCAGCCGAAAATTGGGCAAAAAGTAATGCCCCGGGGATACGAGGCGTATTTTCGTAAGCTATGGCTGCAAAGAATCGAGTACTCAGATTGATAAAATAAGAATCACATACAACAAGAGACATTGAATACGGAATTTTACATTCAGAGAATATTGATTCAGGAAATCCATGCCAAAGAATTATGCGACACTCTATTGATGGTAGATTATTACGGAAATTAGAAAAAACTTAGAACAAGAATTTTACTATGAAACAGTTTGATGATTTTAAATGGTTATTATCACAAAGTCCCATATTGGAAAGACGGCTTCCAGATAATAGAGTCTTAGCTGAAATGGAAACAGGAGATAGTATAGGCTACGAGGAATACAACTTTATCGTAAATTTTTACAATCACTATCTTCATTCTTTCGACAAAGACTTCATCTTGGGTAAAATAAACAAATTGAATAACTCAGTTGCAAAAACATGGGCATTGGTAGCGATTACTCATACCTCATTTGCCATCAAACGCGCCAACCTGGAATTCAAGCAAAGAATAGAAAAGCTTGTTCAAAAGTCAGGCCTAACTTACAATTATGTAGAAAACATTTTTCAACCTTATATGCCATTACTTAACAAGGAAGACTACTTTAAGTTTGCATTCAAGAATCTTGATAAACCATATTATAGTTACTTTTATCTGTTACTATTAGACTATATGATTAGCGATTATCCAAAATTTTTAGTATCGCATTATCTTAATTTTGGGGCGTGTAAAAAAAAGGAGAAATGCAAATTATTTAAAGAATGCTCTCGTAAAAAGAAGTGTTTGCTCACTAATGACAATATAAAGAAAAGCTATAACGAAACCACATACATAAATGACTACCAGAAACAATTGGCACTTGATTTTCTCCAGTTCGCTCCGGAAGGCTCAAAGCACAAGGCTATAGAAAAGCTATTTGAGTCCTTTCGGCAGATTAATCAAACAAGATTGTTTGACGCCAAACTTTGTTTGTCATACGAGGAAGTCCTATTCCCGGAAGGTATGCCATTAACCGGCATTCTCTTTTTAAAATGGGACAAAGTAGACTTCTTCGACGGCTTTTATCTGATTAGCCATCCGAATAAACGGAATTCAAAAATATATCGCGTAGATGACAAAAACTCACGACTAATTTTTAATGACATTAATAAATTATTTTTGAAATCTCTGCCACCATTAATAGTGGAAGCGTATAAAGGCGATATCGTAAAGGTTTTGAATAAGGCAAACCTAAACGAATGCATTATTTTAATGGAACATAAAGTTGCGAAAATCGATTCCAAGAAAAAGAACACAACTGCCTCAACAAATACAGAGCGGAAAGAAATGACGTCATACGAAGCAAAAATATACTGTAAACAATTCAAGTCACGCTACCTCGATTATTTGTGTGCAAAACAATTAGAGGACTATAAAGTCGTTTGCTGCATAGAGCATAGATGTAATTCTGTAGGAAATGTTTCTAAAGAATATTCATTAATATTCACGGTCAAAAAAACGGAACGACTGCTTTATCTTGCGTACGAAAATACGATAGATTCAAGAAGTACTTATTTATTTCCTGTACCCAAGAATAAATGGCGACAGTGTATAGACAAGATTTATGATTTTTTTGCATCTAACGAGATAAACAAACGTGAACAATTGGCATCCGGGAAAATCTATTTAAATCTACCCGGAATGTATGAATATCAACGTATTCTGCACAATGACTACCTTACATGGGTAGAACGGATAAAATATTGTGGACTTATATAAATATCAAAAAATTATAATCAGAATAATACAATTAAGAAAATTATTAACGCGTACAAACGATATGAACAATCGCCGAACTATTGCGCTCCGGTGTTCTCTTCAAATGCCTCAGAATTCCATGTCACGCTATGGAATTTGAATTATGAGCACTCCCTAAAAGAGTTCACAAAAGAGGGAAAAGATGTCACAAAAGAACGAAAAGAGTTCCTTAAAGCCCGGAGAAAGGTTTATCGTTATATTTCAGAGAAACCGAATATTACTACAGAAGAAATGGCAGAGCGAATGGGAGTGTCAAAACGCCAGGTTCTAAAATACATCAAACGTCTCACAGATATGAACCTAATTGTTCGTGAAGGTAGTCGGAGAGTAGGCATTTGGCGAATTATTGACGAAGATTATAATAGTTTTTTTGAAACTAATAAATAGCAATGTCATTTTAAGCCCAAAAAGAGTTCACCAAAGAGTTCACCAAAAAGGGAAAAGAGTTCACCAAAGAGCAGAAAGATGTCACAAAAGAAGGAAAACGGTTCTTAAAAGAGGGAAAACAGTTCCTAAAAGAGCAAAAAGAGTTCACAAAAGGCGCTAAATAGTCTCTGCGAAGATGATGCGCGCGGCCGGGCATGGGTGCGGAGCGTATTAGAGCGGAGGTGATATCCACAGCGTGTCGAAGATACGCTGTGGATGGGAGCGTCGGAGACGCGCCGGTCGTGGTAAACCTCACGGTCAGCCTCGGAGAGTGCTGAGCGTGAGGAGCGAAGCCACCCCCGACCTCGAGCCTCGTAGAGGGTCGGTTGTGGTTGCGTACGTGTGCTACCCGAATAACCGCGCCGCAGGCGCTTCTCTTACCTCATGCGGCTATTCTTCCGCCGGGACGGGGTCGACGGCGGGGGTAAGGGTTGAGTTGTCGTTGGGGGATTCGCGGTTCAACTCGGGATTGACAATGTCGACTGCGGGGATGCTATCAACGCCGGTTGAATCGACGTCGGTAGAATCGGGCGGGAAGAATGTCGTACAATTCCACGTGCGCGACATCTGCGACCGCGGCTTCTGCGGGAAACGCGCGCGATAGCGATGAGCAAGGGTCTTGTCGGCGAGCACTTTTTCCATGAAATAGCCGAATACGGGCAACGCCGTGTGACTGCCCTGCCCTTGCCGCGTCGAGCGGAAGTGCACTTGGCGATATTCGCCGCCGACCCAGCATCCGGCAACGAGGTGAGGCGTAACGCCCATATACCAGCCGTCGCTGTTGTTTTGAGTTGTCCCGGTCTTTCCGCCGAAGTCAGTGTCGAAGTTGTGGATGTTGTATCCCCAGAGCGCTTGCGAAGTGCCGCCGGGTTCGCGCAAACCAGCCATGAGCATTTGCTGCATGAGGAATGCCGACTCGTAGTCGATTGCCTTGAAATTTTCGGGCTTATGCTCGTAGATGACCTTACCGTTGCGGTCTTCGATGCGGGTTACGAGCGTCGGGCGGTTTCTGAGTCCGTCGTTGACCACTGTGCAATACGCATTGACCATTTCGAAGAGCGTAACGTCGTTAGCGCCGAGTGCGAGCGACGGCGTGTCGTCGAGCGGCGAGGTAATGCCGAGGTTGCGCGCAACGCGGATTACCTCATCGTTGCCGAGTTCGTCGGCGACGGCAACGGCGACAGTGTTGATGCTACGAGCGAAGGCTGTGCGGAGCGAAATGGGGAATCCGCGGTAGATGCCGTCGCTGTTGCGCGGCGCCCACTTGATGGGATTGTGGTCGCTGTCGAAGGCGTCGTACTGCTTATATTGGTCGAGGCGCTCGTCGCAAGGGCTCAGCCCGTTCTCCATAGCAGCCGTGTAGACCATGAGTTTGAAGGTCGACCCCGGCTGACGATGAGCGACAACCTTGTCGTATTTCCAGTGATTGAAGTCGATGTCGCCGACCCACGCCTTGACTTCGCCGGTAGCCGGCTCGACCGCCAAGAAACTGCAGTGCATAAAGCGCACCATGTAGCGAATGGAGTCCATTGTGCTCATAGTCATGGTTTTGACATGGTCGGGCGTGTCGTAGTCGAACACCTTGACCGGATGCGGCAGATTCATGTAGTAGTTCACCGAATCGGGGTCGTATGGGAACGCCTCGGCGAGTTGCTTGTAGCGACTTGTTCGCTGAGCGATGTCTTCGATAAAATCTTTGATTTCGACGTGGTTAGCGTCTTGCCAAGGATTCGTCGAGCCCCAGTCGGCAGCGAAGTTGCGTTGCACCTGTCGCATATGCTTGAGCACTGCTTCTTCGGCATAGGCTTGCATTTTCGAGTCGAGCGTTGTATAGATTTTGAGCCCGTCGCCGTAGATGTTGTAACCGTTGTCTTCGCACCATTTGCCGATGCTGTCGGCAACGGCTTGGCGGAAGTAGAGCGCAGGACCGGAGTAGGCGCTGGGCGTTTTGAAGTGCAGGCGGATAGGAATTTCGCAGAGCGAATCGAGTTGCTCGCGCGAGATTCCGCCGTGGGTGTAAAGGTTGTTGAGCACGACATTGCGTCGGCGCAACGAATTTTTCGGGTTGAGTTGCGGGTTGTAGGTCGTGGTAGCTTTGAGCATACCGACGAGCACGGCGCATTCTTCGGCGGTAAGGTCGATAGGCCGCTTGTTGAAATAGGTCGAAGCGGCAGTGTTGATGCCGTAAGAATTGCTGCCGAAGTCCACTTGGTTAAGATACATCTCGAGGATTTCCTGCTTGCTGAAGAAAATTTCGAGTTTGATGGCGGTAATCCACTCCTTGGTCTTCATAATGAGCATACGCACGCCGGGAATGTAGCCCGTCAAGCCGGTAGAATACTCGGTGCGCGTCTTGAACATATTTTTGACAAGTTGCTGAGTGATAGTGCTTGCGCCGCGCGCCTCGCCGTGGACAACGAAGTCTTTGATGGCAGCCACGGTGCCCGGGAAGTCGATACCGCAGTGGCTATAGAAGCGCTCGTCTTCGGTAGCGATGAGTTCGTCGACCATCACCGACGGAATGGAGTCGAGAGGCACGAGAACGCGGTTTTCCTTATATAGGCGTCCCATAACCGAGCCGTCGGCGTAGTAGATAGTCGATGCTTCGTACTGCTTGGGGTGCTTGATAGCGTGGAGCGAGGGCGACTTGCCGAAGAGCCAGAGGAAGTTCATGTCGACCAGCCCGAGGAAAATAATAAAGAGAACTACTAAGGTTGCGAAGATGATTGCAATCTTTTTATACCAACG
>JAQXVL010000193.1 GCA_029224905.1 Bacteroidales bacterium | reverse complement strand
ATACTGTTCCGTCACGAAAGGGCTAAATGGCAATGCATTAGCGTGAGCACAGCGATGACGATGCAGAATGTAGTAAATCCTACCTTTAAAGAGGAAGAGCGAGCATTGCGCTAAGGTGTTGGCAGTTAGTCCTTGCAGTAGAAAAAGTGTGAATAATGCAGGTTAATACAAAAAAAGTTGAGAGACATATAATAAAAGCCATATTTGTGCGTTAATATTATTGTACTTTTGTAACTAATAATATGAAAAAAACAGCAATCACAGCAGGAGTTCTGCTTCTTATTGGCGGTTTGTCGCTCTATGCGGCAACCAAAAAGTCGCCGGTGTTGATGACCGTCGATGGTAAAGACGTTACGCTCGCCGAGTTTGAATATATGTATAACAAGAACAACCAACAGCAACTTGCCAAGCAGCCGTTGGATACATATCTTGACATGTTTACCGTCTACAAACTCAAGGTAGCCGATGCCATTAACGAAGGAATCGATACGACAAAGTCGTTCCAAAAAGAATATGCCGGATATCGTAACGACCTGTTTGCGCCGTTCTTAGTCGATACAGTGGCAGAAGAAGCCGCAGCAAAGGGTATCTATGAACGTATGAAGACAAACGTCAAGGCAAGCCACATCATGCTTCCTCGCGGCGAAAATGCCGAGGCTGAAGCAAAAATCAGCGCCCGCTTAGACAGCATCCGTTCTTGCATCCTTGCAGGTCAAAGTTTCGAAGACCTCGCCCTCAAATATTCTATCGACCGTTCGGTTACGACGAATAAAGGTAGCATGGGTTACGTCACCATTGGTCGTTTCCCGCAAGAGTTTGAAGACATGTGCTATGCTACAGCCGTCGATTCTATCTCTCCGGTATTTACCACCGATTTCGGTTTCCATATCGTAAAAGTCTACGAGCGTCGTCCCGACCCGGGTCAAGTCAATGTGGAGCACATCCTCAAACTTTTCCCGCAAAATGCTACTGACGAGCAAAAGGCTCAGGTTAAGCACAAGGTCGACAGCATCTATGCATTGGTGAAAGCCGGTGGAAATTTCGAACAATTGGCTCGCGAAAATTCTGAAGACGGTTCCGCAAAACAAGGCGGTTTGCTCCCTTGGTTCGGCGTTGGTCAAATGGTGCCGCAGTTCGAAAAAGTGGCGTTCGAATTGGCAGACGGCGAAATCTCAGAGCCTTTCGAAACACGTTACGGCATCCATATCATCAAGAAACTCGGCAGCAAATCACTCGGTTCGTATGCCGACATGCACGAGCAAGTTATGCGCCAGCTCAGAAACTCGCCGTTGTCGACAGTAGGTCGCGACAGCAAGGTTGAGCAACTCAAAAAGCAACATTCGCTCATGCGCAATATCGACACCGAAAAGATGCTCTATGCCGACGTAACTTCGCCCGCGCAATTCGACTCGGTATTTATTGCCAAATATAAAGATTCAAATCTTACGCTCTTCACAATCGAAGGTCGTAAATATCCGGTTTCGTTGCTGATTGACCGCATCAAAGGTTTCGGCAAGATGAGAGACGAACAAGCAAAGAAATTCTTGAACGGAAAAATCAACGAAATCGCTACCGAAGCAGTTGTCGACTACGAACGCGACTGCCTCGAAAACAGCAACGAAGATTTCAAGAATCTCTTGAACGAATATCGCGACGGTATGTTGTTGTTCGAAGTCAGCAACCAAAAAGTGTGGAACAAAGCGGCTTCTGACGTTGCCGGTCTCGAGAAATATTTCGAAGCGCACCGTAATGAATACAAATGGACTTCGCCGAAATATAAAGGTTATCTCATCCAAACGACGAGCGACTCTATCTCGAAACTCATCAAGCAACAAATTATGGACATCGGAGAAGACTCGTTGGCTCGCACGCTCCGCAAGCAGTTCGGCAAAGACAATGTAAAAATCGAAAAAGTGCTCGTTGCCAAGTCGGAGAATGCTATGGTCGACTCTGAAAAATTCGGCGGCGAAAAAGTTAAACCTCAAGGCAAATTTACTGACTATTTCGTGATCCGAGGCAAGATTCTCACTCAACCGGAGGAACTTAACGACGTTCGCGGACTCGTAGTAAGCGACTATCAGAACGCCCTCGAGGCAGCTTGGATTGCAGAACTCAAAGAGAAATACAAAGTCAAAGTCAATCAGAAAACTCTCAAAATGGTGAAGTAACACACCATTGCGAACAAAACAACAAGAGGCAGTCTGAATTCGCTCAGGTTGCCTCTCTTGTTTTTGTAATACTCTTGTTATTCTTCATTCGGGAATATTTCGCGGTCGTTGTCGTCGTTGCCGTAAAGGTAGATGAAACTCTCGCTTGATGGGTTTTCTATTCGATTCTTCCACAGTGGCAGATTATCACATATGCGTCGTACCTTGCTTTTATCCCATCGCTCTTTGGTTATCTTAATCGGTTCTTTCTCGTTTTCGGGATGCCCTTTGTCCCATATTTCATAGTATGAATCGCATTTCTTGCAATGGCACATCGTAAGCTGTCGGTGAACTTTTACTATCTTTTCACCCTTGTCGTGACTTGTGTACGTGACAATTTTGCGTTTGCCGTCGCCGCTCATTCTTGAACTGCTTGTTGTGTATCCGTCGCGTTTGTAAGAAGCCTCAATGAGCTTCCTGGAGTTCACTTTCCAAGAATTGCAGTAGACGCAACGCGATGTTTGTAAATCGTTATCGAAAATCATAAAATTTACCCCGGCAGACATTCCGAATATGATTCCGAACAACCACCAAAAGAAACTGTCGTAATGCCCTTCTATTATGAGAATTGCTATCGAACACACGAAAAACAGAATCGCAACAGGCATGAAACAATTTACTATTTGTTTGTTCGTCATACTCTTAAACAAGCTAATCAGCAATACTATGCCGATTGTAAGCCAGGCAATTACCGTGCCGGCAACTATCAATCCGATGATATATTCTATGAGTTTCATAAGGTGAGTTATATTTTTGCGAATATAGTAATTTTTTTCGAATCAGACTAATTGAGGGTACTGTGGAATGTGACGAGATATATATTGGTGGTAAGGAGAAGTGGAAGCATAAGTCAATGCGTACACCACATACCCAAGGTCGTAGTACGAAGACCAAGACGCCAGTCTTTGGTATGATGGAGCGTAGCACCATTGTCGATGAGACAACTGGTGAGATTGAGAACATCACCTATGTTCACGCATTTACGGTAGAGAACACTAATAGAGATACATTACAACCATTCATTCAGCAGTTTGTTGCTGATGGCTCAAGAGTCATCACTGATGAACTTCAAGCCTACAATGGTCTTGCTACATTGGGTTATACTCACGCTGTGGTCAAACACCACGATGAGGAATATGTCAATGGTGATGTGTTCACTAATAGTATTGAGGGCTTTTGGTAACACTTCCGTAGAATGATTGTTGGTTGCTACCACGATGTATCTGACGAGCATCTACAGTCCTACATTGACGAGGCAGTATATCGTTGGAATACAAGAAAAATGAGGGTGTATCAAAAATGTTAACCCCCACATTATAACGTAATAAAAAGAGGATGTACCAAATTTTGATACACCCTCTGAATATTATCCTAAAAACTAATTGAAAATTAGTCTTTAAGCTTCATTTTCATGTATTCGCGGTTGAGGCGAGCGATGTTGCTCAGCGAGATGTTCTTCGGACATTGAGCGGCGCAAGCACCGGTGTTGGTGCAGTTACCGAAGCCGAGTTCGTCCATCTTGCTAACCATTGCTCTAACGCGGCGAGCAGCTTCAACTTTACCTTGCGGGAGCAGAGCGAATTGGCTGACTTTAGCCGAGACGAAGAGCATAGCCGAGCCGTTTTTGCAGGCAGCCACGCAAGCGCCACAGCCGATGCAAGTAGCAGAGTCCATAGCCTCGTCGGCAACTTCTTTGGGGATAGGAATTGCGTTAGCATCGCCGGCACCACCGCAGTTGAACGACACGTAACCGCCGGCTTGTTGAATCTTGTCGAAAGCGCCGCGGTCGACTGTGAGGTCGCGAATTACGGGGAATGCTGCCGAACGCCACGGCTCGATGGTGATAGTGTCGCCGTCGTTGAATTTACGCATGTGGAGTTGGCAAGTAGTGATGCTACCAACGGGGCCGTGGGGGTTACCGTTAATGTAGAGAGAGCACATACCGCAGATGCCTTCGCGGCAGTCGTTGTCGAACACAACGGGTTCTTCACCTTTTTCTACAAGTTGTTCGTTGAGCATGTCGAGCATCTCGAGGAAGCTGATGTCGGTCGGCACGTGGTCGAGTGCGTAGTCGACAAATTTACCTGCTTCCTTAGGTCCGCGTTGACGCCAGATTTTTAACTTTATATTAATTGAATTTTCCATATTGCTTAAAATTAAAATGCCCTGGGGCTGATTCTACTAAGACTTATAGTTACGAGTTTGAACCTTAATTGCTTCGTAATTCAACGGTTCTTTGAGCAGTACGGGCTTTTCGCCTTCACCGGCATACTTCCAGCAGCTGACGTACATATATTCGTCGTCGCGGCGTTGAGCTTCGCCGTCTTCCGTTTGATATTCTTCGCGGAAGTGAGCGCCACACGATTCGTTACGGTGGAGAGCGTCGATAGCCATCAAGCGACCGATGGTGAAGAAGTCTTCGAGACGGAGAGCTTTCTCGAGCTCGGTGTTGAGCGTATCAGCCTTGCCGGGCACGAACAAGTTGGTGTCGAATTCTTTCTTAAGAGCGTCGATTTGGTCGATAGCCTTGATGAGGTTTTCGCCGGTACGACCCATACCAACCAAGTTCCACATAATCAAGCCGAGTTCTTTGTGGATAGAGTCGGCAGAGCGTTTGCCGTGGATGTTCATAAGACGGTCGATGCGAGCGCGTACGCGTGCTTCAGCCTCGTCGAATTCTTTGTCGGTAGTTTTGGGGCAGGGCACCTTAATTTGGTCGGAGAGGTAGTTTTGCATCGTGTAGGGGAGCACGAAGTAGCCGTCGGCAAGACCTTGCATAAGTGCGGAAGCACCGAGGCGGTTACCGCCGTGGTCGGAGAAGTTGCATTCGCCGATTGCAAACAGACCTTTGACAGATGTTTGAAGTTCGTAGTCGACCCAGATACCACCCATTGTGTAGTGCGAAGCCGGGAAAATCATCATCGGCGTCTTGTACGGGTTGTCGTTGGTAATCATTTCGTACATTTGGAAAAGGTTACCGTAGCGAGCTGCTATAACGTCTTCGCCAAGACGGTTGATAGCATCAGAGAAGTCGAGGTAAACGGCGTTGCCGGTACCTACACCGAAGCCTGCGTCGCAACGTTCTTTAGCGGCACGGCTGGCGATGTCGCGCGGACAGAGGTTACCGAATGCCGGGTAGCGGCGTTCGAGGTAGTAGTCGCGGTCTTCTTCTTTGATATCGGTCGGTTTGAGTTTGCCGGCGCGGATTGCTTCGGCATCTTCTTTCTTTTTGGGCACCCAGATACGGCCGTCGTTACGAAGCGATTCCGACATAAGGGTAAGTTTCGATTGGTTTTCGCCGTGTTTGGGGATACATGTCGGGTGAATCTGCGTGAAGCAGAGGTTCGACAAGTAAGCGCCGTGTTTGTAGCATTGAACGGCAACCGAACCGTTGCAGCCCATAGCGTTGGTCGAGAGGAAGAACACGCGACCGTAACCGCCGGTAGCAACGACAACAGCGTGAGCGGCGTAGCGCTCGATTTCGCCGGTGATGAGGTTGCGAACGATGATACCGCGAGCGCGACCGTCAATCATAACGAGGTCGAGCATTTCGCGACGTACGAACGATTTAACCTGACCTTTCTCGATTTGGCGGTTGAGCGACGAGTAAGCGCCGAGCAAGAGTTGTTGACCGGTTTGACCTTTAGCGTAGAACGTACGCGAAACTTGAGCGCCACCGAAAGAACGGTTGGCGAGCAAGCCGCCGTATTCGCGAGCGAAAGGCACGCCTTGTGCAACGCATTGGTCGATGATGTTGTTCGACACTTCGGCAAGACGATAGACGTTGGCTTCGCGCGAACGGAAGTCGCCACCTTTTACGGTGTCGTAGAAGAGACGATATACAGAGTCGCCGTCGTTTTGATAGTTCTTGGCTGCGTTGATACCACCTTGAGCGGCAATCGAGTGAGCGCGGCGCGGCGAGTCTTGAATACAGAAGTTCAACACATTAAAGCCCATTTCGCCGAGAGTCGAAGCGGCGGATGCGCCTGCAAGACCGGTTCCGACAACAATCACTGTGAGGTGACGCTTGTTGGCTGGGTTAACGAGTTTTTGATGAGCCTTATAGTTTGTCCATTTTTCGGCAACGGGGCCTTCCGGAATTTTCGAGTCAACTTTGTCGTTTGAATAAACGGCATATTTGCTCATTATGTTAGTGCTATCCATAATTTTATCGATTACTGTAGTTTTGAATAGTTAAGAAATTAAGCGAACATGATGGTGAAAACAACAGCCTCGACAATGAAGAGACCGATTGCGATAGTTGCCCACCAGTTGCCGATAGTCTTAAAGCGAGGAATCCACTTGTTGTTCGACACGCCAATCGATTGGAATGCGCTCCAGAATCCGTGAGTCATGTGGAACCACAAGGCAACCAGACCGATGATGTAGACCGGAAGAGTCCAGATTTGGCTGAATGCGTTTTGGATGTGATGCATACCGTTAGCGGCATAGAGCTCAGCTCCGCAAGTCGAGCAGCAACCTGCTTGGTGCATTATCTCAACCAATTGCATCTTTGCCCAGAATTGCACGAAGTGTACAGCCATAAAAGCGACAACAACGATGCCGAGCACGAGCATGTTTTGCGATGCCCACTCAACGCTCTTGGGGCGTGCAGTCACTGCATAGCGGTCGTTACCACGAGCTTTGCGGTTGAGAAGCGACAGCCAGAAAGCGTAGATGATGTGAACAACGAATCCGGCAGCGAGTACGGCTGTGCCGACCAATGCGTACCAGTTGGCGCCCAAAAACTCGCAGATGGCATTGTACGCCTCTCCGCTAATCAAGGCTACCGCATTCATTAATACGTGAAAGGTCACAAATAGGATAAGGAAAAGTCCTGTAACCGACATTACTACTTTTCTTCCTAAGGATGAATTTGTTAACCACATAGTAGTTTTGAAAAATTAAGTTATTAATTAAGTTGATTTCGTTGCTTATATGTTTTAACGCTACAAAAATACCGATTTTTGAGCAAATATAGAAATAATTCTTTATTTTATTTGGGATTATTTTGGTTAACTGAGCCTTTTTTGTGAAATTTGCGGCAATTAGTTGAGAAATGAGCGACGAAAAAGACATAAAATATTGTGCGGTGATACGCACCTTGGGTCGTGCCGGGGCGAAATATCAAGCCTTGCTCGACTCGCTTGTCGGTCAAACGCTGCCGCCGAGTCGCATCTTGGTGTATCTTGCCGAAGGCTACGACGCGCCGCGCGAAACCGTCGGCGTCGAGCGGATTGTGCGTTGCCCGAAAGGAATGATTGCGCAGCGTGCGTTGCCGTTCGACGAAGTCGACACCGACTATATCCTCTTTCTCGACGACGATATCGCCATCGCTCCCGACGGGGTAGAGCGCCTTGCACGGGCGATGCTCGGCACTGAGGCGGATTGCGCGTTTGCCGACTTCTATGCTCTTCACAGCCTCTCTGCCGGGCAAAAGTTCCGTCTTTGGCTGGAAAAAGGCGACCGTCCGACCTCCGACAGACGTTGGGCATACCGCGAATGCCGCTCGTCGGCGACAGCCTACTGCGCCGCACCCGAGAAGGTGATGCCGTCGCAAACCGGATGCGGCGGCGCAATTCTCTGCAGCAAGGCGGCATACCGTGCCATCGACTTCCACGAGGAACGTTGGGCAGACGCTTTCGGCTATCCTTTGGGCGAAGACCATCTATTCTTATATAAAATGTACGTGCGAGGCTTTAAGGTGGTGGCGCAGTTCGACAGCGGATTTACTCACCTCGATGCTTCCGCCGACCGTCCGGTAGACTTCGCCTCCGAGTGCAATCGTTTGGCTGTGCTGCATTGCGTGTGGTATCGTTGCCACTATCATCGTCAACCCGCGGCGAAACGCATCGCGGACGGCTTTTTCTACGGCATTCTTTCGGCTAAGCAGATTTCGCTACGCGCGGCGTTGGCTCTGCGACGGCTGAGCATTCGTCCGCTGTCGGTCTACTTTGCCGCCATGCGTTCGGCGCGCCGCATTGTCGTTTCCGACGAGTTCTCGCGCTTACCGAGGTTCTGAGTTGATGAGTGGATTTGCAACAACGGCGATTATTTTGTACCTTTGCAAGTTGAAAATGGTCAAAAGAAAATCGATTATAGAATAATGATAACAATAAGCGGTCTTAAGGTAGAATTCGGTAGCAATCTTCTATTTGGCGACGTCAGTTTCTCGATTGGCGACAAAGAACGTATAGCGTTGACGGGTCGCAACGGAGCGGGCAAGTCGACGTTGCTGAAGATAATTGCCGGGTTGCAGAAGCCCACGGCGGGCGTAGTTGCCACGCCGACGGAGGCGACTATCGGCTACCTTCCGCAGCAGATGAACGTGACCGACGACCGTACGGTGATGGAAGACGTCAAGACTGTGTTTGGCGAAGTCGACAGGCTGCGCAGTCGGCTCGACGAGGTGAACAAACGCCTTTCGGAAGCTACCGACAGCGAAAGCGAAGAATATGCCCGGTTGGTCGACCAAATGACATCGCTCAACGAAGCAATTCTGCTGAAAGAAAGCAATAATTATATCGCCGAAATCGAGAAAACGCTCATCGGTTTAGGCTTTGTTCGCAGCGACTTCGACCGAATGACGTCGGAGTTTAGCGGCGGATGGCGTATGCGTATCGAGTTGGCGAAAATCTTGCTGCGACGCCCCGACGTGCTTCTTCTCGACGAGCCTACCAACCATCTCGACATCGAGTCGATTCAGTGGCTTGAGACGTTCCTTCGTCAGAAAGCCAAAGCCGTCGTGCTCGTGTCGCACGACCGCGCATTCCTCGACAATGTGACGCAGCGCACCATAGAGATTTCGTGCGGTAAGATTTACGATTATGCCGTAAACTACTCGAAATTCGTTGAACTGCGTCGCGAGCGAGTGGAGCAACAACTCCGCGCCTATCGCAATCAGCAAAAGCAAATCGAAGAGACCGAAGAATTCATCGAGCGCTTCCGCTATAAGGCAACGAAAGCCGTGCAAGTGCAAAGCCGCATCAAGCAGTTGGCTAAAATCGAGCGAATCGAGGTTGACGAAGTAGACAATCGCCAAATCAACCTGCGTTTTCCGCCGGCGCCGCGTTCGGGCGACTATCCCGTGATTGCCGAAGGTCTGTCGAAGAGCTATGGCGACCACTTGGTGTTCGGCGGCGTCGATTATACCATCAAACGTGGTGAAAAAGTGGCGTTTGTCGGCAAAAACGGCGAAGGTAAATCGACGATGGTCAAGTGCATTATGGGCGAAATACCTTACGATGGCGAATTGAAGATAGGTCACGGCGTGAAGATTGGCTATTTTGCGCAAAATCAGGCATCGCTGCTCGACGGCGAGATAACCGTGTTCGACACCATCGACCGCGTGGCTGTCGGCGACATTCGTACGCGCATCAACGATATCCTCGGCGCATTTATGTTCGGCGGTGAGGCTTCGGAGAAGAAAGTCAAGGTGCTTTCGGGCGGCGAGAAGACACGCCTGGCAATGATTAGGCTGCTTCTTGAGCCTGTCAACCTGTTGATACTCGACGAGCCGACCAACCACTTGGATATGCGCACGAAAGATGTGCTCAAGCAAGCCATTCGAGAGTTTACGGGAACGGCAATCATCGTGTCGCACGACCGCGAATTCCTCGACGGATTGGTCGAAAAAGTGTATGAATTTGGCGGCGGCAAAGTTCGTGAACACCTTGGTGGCATCTACGACTTCCTGCAAGCAAAAAATATGACATCGCTTCAGCAGATAGAGGCAACCGATACGAAAAAAGCGGAGTCCATGTCGGATGCTCCTTCGAGCGATGGCAAACTCTCGTATCAGGAGAAGAAAGAGCGCGAACGGGCTGTCCGCAAGGCGAAGAAAGAAGTGGCTGATGCCGAAAACGCTATTGCAGAACTTGAGCAAAAAATTGCCGAAATCGAAGCTCGTTTTGCCACCGGCGAAGTCAGCGACGAACTCTGTCAGGAGCATGCCGCACTGTCGTCGGCTCATGAAAAGGCTATGCACGACTGGGAAGCGGCAAGCGAAAATTTAGAGATTTTAGAAAATCAAAAATAATATGAAACTTAAAATTTATTTATCAATGACTGCTATTATGGTAGCGTCGACGGTTGGCGCGGCAACACCAAAAACGGGTGCTAATCGCAGCAACCTTGACGAGTCGGTTGCGCCGGGTGCTGACTTCTATCAATATGCATGTGGCGGGTGGCAAAAAGCAAACCCGTTGAAACCGGAGTATTCGCGTTACGGAAGTTTTGATGTCTTGGGCGAAAACAACCTCAAACAACTCCACGATTTGGTCGAGGGATTGCGCTCGCAAAAACATCAGAGCGGTAGTATTGCTCAAAAAATCGGCGATTTGTATTCGATGGGCATGGATAGCGTGCGCCTCAACAATGAGGGTGCAAACCCCATTAAGGCTGATTTGGCAAAGATTAACAAAGCCGGACGCGACGACTTCTCGTCGATAATCGCCTGGATGCAAGAATTCTCAGCGCCGTTCTTCGGAACGTTCGTTATGGGCGACTTGAAAGACTCAAGTATGAACATCCTCTACTGGGGTCAAGCCGGTATGGGCTTGGGCGATAGAGACTACTATCTGCTCAACGATGCTCAAACTCTCAAGATTCGCGAAGCTTATAAGAAGTACATCGCCGAGATGTGCCTCATTTCGGGTTATACGCAAGCCGATGCCGACAGAGTGGTGGCAAGTGTGATGAACATCGAAACCGAATTGGCGGAAGTTGCTATGTCGCGCACCGAGCAACGCGACCTGGCTGCGCAATATAATATGTATACGAGTGCGCAACTCAGCGAAGCGTGCCCGGCAATCGATTGGAGCGGCTACTATCGTGCGCTCTATCTCCCGGAGGTGTCTGAATTGTGCGTAATGCAGCCCAAATCGTTGCAAAAGGTCAACGAACTGTTGCTGACCAAAGACGAGCAAACGATTCGCGACTATCTGTCGTTCCATCTTATGGACGCCGCATCTGGTTGCTTGAGCGACGATTTCCGCACTGCTTCGTTCAACGTAAGCAAAGTAATTACCGGCGCAGAGCAAGACAAACCGCGTTGGAAAAGAGCTCTTGCCGCTCCTAACCATTACCTCGGTGAGGCTCTCGGACAACTCTATGTCGAAAAATACTTCCCCGAATCGTCGAAGCAACAGATGCTCACGCTCGTAGGCAATCTCCGTTCGGCGCTGTCGGAACATATTGCAAACCTTACGTGGATGAGCGACGCAACAAAAGTAAAAGCGCAAGAAAAACTGGCTGCGATGACTGTCAAAATTGGCTATCCCGACAAGTGGAAAGACTATACCGACGTGGTTGTCGACCCGAAAAAGTCTTATTGGGAAAATATTAAGGCAGCAATGCTTTTCCAAGTAAAAGATAACAACGAAAAGTGTGGCAAGCCGGTCGACAGAAGCAAGTGGGAGATGACTCCGCAAACGGTTAACGCCTATTATGAGCCGTCGATTAACGAAATCTGCTTCCCCGCAGGTATCCTCCAAGCGCCGTTCTTCTCGCCTGATGCTCTCGATGCCGACAACTACGGCGCAATCGGCGTGGTTATCGGTCACGAAATGACTCACGGATTCGACGACAACGGTCGCCAATTCAATAAGGATGGCAACATGATTGACTGGTGGACTGCCGACGATGCGTCGAAGTTCAACGAACTCGCCGACAAACTTGTCGCTCAATTCGACAACATCGTCGTGCTCGGCGACCAACACGCTAACGGCCGCCTCACTCTGGGCGAAAACATTGCCGACCAAGGTGGTCTGCGCGTTGCTTATACGGCTTACCATAAGACCGAAGAAGCGAAGTCGGGCAAGACCGTCGACGGCTTTACTCCCGACCAACGTTTCTACCTCTCGTATGCAAACGTCTGGGCAGGAAACATCCGCGATGCCGAGATTCTGCGACGCACGAAAATCGACGAACACTCGCTCGGCAAATGGCGCGTCAACGCATCGCTTCGCAACCTTGAGCCGTTCTATAAAGCCTTTGGAATCGGCGCCGGCGACGCAATGTATATGGCACCTGAAAATCGAGTGATTATTTGGTAATCGTAAAAGTGAAATAATGAAGAGTGCCGCGTCGTGAACGATTCCGGCACTCTTTTTGTTTAACGAACTATGATGAGTGACGTTTTTCAATTCAAAAGATTCGCGGTGTGTCAGCGCCGCAGCGCGATGAAAGTTGGTACCGACGGGGTGCTTCTCGGTGCGTGGTGCGATGCCGACGGAGTAGGGCGCGCGCTCGACGTCGGGTGCGGAACCGGGCTGATTTCGTTGATGATTGCTCAAAAGTCGCCGTCGGCGTTTGTCGACGCCGTCGATCTCGATGCAATCGCTGTCGACGAAGCATCGGCAAATTTCGCCGACTCGCCTTGGTCGGAGCGTTTATGCGCCGCCTGTGCCGACTATGCCGACTACACGACCGACGTGCCGTACGACCTGATTGTGTCGAATCCGCCGTTCTTCGTCGAGAAAGTGCTGTCGCCGGAGCGGCGGCGGTCATACGCACGCCAATGCGATTCGTTGCCGTTCGACGTGCTTTTCCGCAGGTCGTATTCGCTGCTGAGCGACGCCGGACGGTTTGCCATCATTACGCCGGCTTCGATTGAGCAGGAAATCCTTTTTGCCGCCGGCGAGGCGAATTTTTGGATAAAAAAGCGCACTTACGTCAAAACGAAAGCCGAAAAGCCCGCTAAACGGATTCTGTGGGAATTCGTTAAACACGAGTCGTCGCCACAATCGTCGGAACTCATTCTGCTCGACGCCGATGGCTCGCGCTCGGAGGCTTATGCAGCCCTTACCAATGATTTTTACGTAAAATAGCCTCTTTAACATTTGTTATAATACAATTTCTTAAACCAAACGCCGTGGAAGTAGTCTAAACGGAAAATATAGGAGATACTGCTATGAAAAGATTATTTACGACTTCAGCAATCCTGCTTGCTACAGCTGCTATAGCAGTTGCACAAGATTGGTATGATGATGACATCTACTACGATGCAAATAAAGCCAAGAAGCAGAAAATGGAGAGTCGCAAAGAGGTTAAGAAGAACCCTGAAATTGTTGTTTACAATGATGAGACAATGACCTTTGAGGCTCCGACCTATCAAGTTTACAATAACGACACGCGCGACGTCGACGAGTATAACCGCATGGGTGGAATCTATGCGAAGAAAGACACG
>JAQXVL010000192.1 GCA_029224905.1 Bacteroidales bacterium | reverse complement strand
ATAGCGCGGGGGATCCACCCCTCCCCATTCCGAACAGGGAAGTTAAGCCCCGCCGCGCCGATGGTACTGAGAAATCGGGAGAGTAGGTCACCGCCCCCTTACAGAGGATGAATCACAAACAGGTTCATCCTCTTTTTTTGTCTGTATGCATTAGTTTGTGTATTTTTGCACTGATTTAGAAAATAATTATGGCAAAACGAGTATTGGTAACGGGTGCCGGTGGCTTTATCGGCGGATTTATTGTAGAGGAGGCGTTGCGTCGCGGCTACGACGTGACGGCTGCCGTGCGCGAGTCGACGTCGCGTCGGTTTTTGACTGACGAACGTATTCGCTTTTTGATTCTCGACTTCGAGGACGAGCAGTCGATGCTTCAAGCTATCACTGCCGAAGATGCCGAAAATGGTTGTTGGGACTACGTCGTGCACAATCTCGGCGCTACGAAGGCTGCTAATTTCGCTGCTTTTGAAACCACCAATTGCGAATATCTCAAGCGCGTGGTGCGTTGCCTGAAGGCTGCCGATGCTGTTCCTCAGTGCTTGTTGATGATGAGTTCGATGGGCGTTTTGGGGGTAGGCGACGAGCGTGGCGGCAGTCCGTTTACCGACAGTTCGGTGCCGCATCCTGTAACGAAATACGGCTTGTCGAAACTGCTTGGCGAAAACTTTCTGCGTACGCAGACCGACGTGCCTTATGTCATCTTGCGTCCGACCGGGGTCTATGGACCGCACGAGCGCGACTATTTTTTGATGATAAAGTCGATAAGCCGCGGATTTGACTTCAGCGTGGGGTTCCGCGAGCAGCGCCTGACGTTTATTTATGTCGAAGATTTGGCGCGTGCAGTGTTCGACGCTCTGGAGCGCGCTCCGCGAGGTAAGTCTTATCTGATTTCGGAAGCCGCCGATTATAGCCAACGCGATTTTCGCCGAATTGTCAAGGCTGAGTTGGGTAAGCGCTTTGTTGTGCCGATTAAGGCGCCGCTATGGCTTGTTAAGACGGTTTGTTGGGTGTCGGAGCAGATTGCGCTGGCAACGCTTAAGTTGAGCACGCTGAATCGTGACAAGTATAAAATCCTACGCCAGCGCAATTGGCGCTGTGACGTTACGGGTGCGGAGCGCGATTTTGGCTTTAAAGCGCGTGTGTCGCTCGCCGAAGGTCTTCACCGAGCAATTGAGTGGTATCGCGCCGCCGGGTGGCTCTAACGGGCTTAAAATCGATTTTAAAGGCATTTCTTATTGAACTTGATATATGAAACGGTTATTTTTACTGATAACGATATTTTTCGGCGCCATTTCGGCGTCGGCAGCGACGAAAGTCGACGTGGAGTATGCCGAAGAAACCGAGTTGGTCGGCATTGTTTCGCATTTGGCGGACATTCCGGGGCATAATTTTACGGAAGATGTGCTCGCGGACTACCTTGCGGAGGTCGACAGCGTGTTTGCCGCTTATCGGACTCACGAGGCTGTAAAGTTTGCTCGCGAGCAACTGATGGTGGTGCGTTATCTTATGAGTCATCCCATCGATATGAACGGCTATACGTTGGAAGATTGGATAAAGATGGACGAAGTCGACAAGCGTTTTGTTATGATACGCGACGTTATCCGTGTGCTTGACGAACGCGAGAAGCAATTAGACAAATATCCGACGATGCGCTCGTTTATGCCGCGATATGTCGAGACGGTAAAAAATTTTGTTGCCGCAGCGAAAACGATTTCGTAGTCCGACGGATAATGATTAATTTTGCAAACCGTAAAGCGAAATAACGATGAAACGACGAAACACAGTGTGTATCTACTGCGCATCGAGTGGCGATGTGGCGGCGGAGTATATTGCCGAGGCAGGTCGTCTTGGCAGCCTACTTGCGTCGAGCGGTCGCACGATGGTGTGTGGTGCGGGCAGAACCGGGCTGATGGGCGCATTGGCAGATGCCGGCTTGGCGTCGGGCGGTCGCGTTGTCGGCGTTATTCCGCAGTTTATGGTCGACCGCGGATGGTGTCATGCCGGGCTGAGCGAAACGATAGTAACGGCGGATATGCACGAGCGCAAGCAGACGATGGCGCGCCTTGCCGATGCGGCGATAGCCTTGCCGGGCGGGGTAGGGACGTTGGAGGAATTGCTCGAGATTATCACGTGGAAGCAGTTGGGACTCTTCGACGGACCGATAATTATCGTCAACACGTCGGGCTACTACGACTCGCTGATTGCGATGCTCCATCGTGCCGCCGACGAGCGGTTTATGAAGCGTCAGCATTCGAGTCTGTGGGCGGTAGCCGCCGATGCCGCGGAGGCAATTAAATTGTTAGACACGATGCCGGACATTACGGCGGAACAAAAATATTGAATATGCCAAACCAAGTAGACAGTATATCAACACCGGCAGTCGACAGCGTAGCCGAGGTGTTCAAGCCGGCGGCGGAGCTGACCGACACGCTGACAGTGCACGGGGTAGGGCATGTTCGCAGCCTGACGACCTACAGCGAAATGACGCACGACGGGGGGCACGAGCCGGAGCCTTATATCGACACGCCGATACGCTCGATGGGTACGCTGTTGATGCTCTTTACGGCGTTTCTGATAGTGGCGTTTTGCTACCGCGTCGGGCGCAAATATTTTTCGACGATAGTCGAGAATACGTGGTCGGTGCGCCGCACGAAGAATCACCTCGACGACCATACGATGAGCGAAACTGTTACGATGATTGCGTTGATAGCCCAGGCGGTGATAATGGAGGGCATGATAGTCTATTGCGCATTTTTCGGCGCCGGCACGGGCATCGATGTGTGGACTTATGTGGCGGGAGCCGGCGTAGTCTACGTTGCGCAGTTGATACTGTTTCGGGTGATAGGCTTCATCTTTGCACGCCACGTCGAAACCGATTTATGGATACAAGGCTTCAACGCCTCGCAGTCGCTTATGGGTTTGCTGCTTTCGCCGGTAGCAATAATTATGCTCTTTTTTCCGAATTATAACGGAATTATGACAATTGTAGCAATAATTATTTATCTTTTGGCACGAATTGCTTTCCTTTTGAAGAGTTTTAGAGTTTTTTACAATAAAATATTTCAGTGCTTTTATTTTATTTTGTACCTTTGCGCCGTTGAAATTGTGCCCTATCTGGTAGCATATAGGGCAATATTTTGTAATTAGTAACAACTCAACTTAACATTGTGAAAGTAAACAAGATATTAGTATCACAACCGAAACCGTCGACGGAGAAGTCGCCCTATTTCGACATAGCAAACAAGTATGGAGTAGAAATGGTGTTTCGCCCGTTTATCAAGGTGGAAGGGTTGAATTCGAAGGAATTTCGTCAGCAGCGCATATCGCTTGGCGACTACACGGCAGTAATTTTTACGGCTAAATCAGCCATTGACCATTTCTTCCGTTTGGCAAAAGAGACGCGTTATAACGTGCCGGAAACGTTGAAATATTTTTGCACGTCAGAGGCAATAGCGTTGTATTTGCAAAAATACATCGTCTATCGCAAGCGTAAAATCTTCTTCGGCAAGTCGAACAAAATCGACGAGTTGATACCGTCGATGGTAAAGCATATCGACGAGAAGTATCTCTACGTGGTCAACGAAGCCAACAAGCCCGAAGAGGCGGCTCCGCTCGATGCCAACAACATCAAGTATACGCGTGCGGTGATGTATCGCACGGTGAGCAACGACTTTACGCCCGAAGAGAAGTTCGACTACGACATGTTGCTCTTCTTCAGCCCGTCGGGTATCAAGTCGTTGGTAAAGAATTTCCCGGATTTCAACCAAGGCGACATCCAAATCGGCTGCCTTGGCGCGACGACGGCAAAAACCATCCAAGATGCCGGCTTCCGTCTCGACCTGATGGCGCCCACACCCGAGGCTCCCTCGATGCCTGCCGCGCTGGAACTCTATTTGAAGCAGAATAATTAGAATCGTAGTCTGTTGAACGACGGCTATCGATAAATCATAAACAACCATGGCCGAATACAGTCTCGATAAGACCCATAAATTGTGTAGCGGACGTGCTATCGACCGCCTTTTTGATGAAGGCAAGTCGCAGGTAGCATATCCGCTACGCATGGTTTATGCGCCCAGTCTGCGCAGCGAAGGACGTCCCGTCCAGTTTATGATTACCATACCGAAAAAACGCATTCGCAAGGCGGTAGGGCGCGTGCTGATGCGTCGGCGCATCCGCGAAGCATACCGACTCAACCGCGGACTCATTGCCGACGACTGCCGTGCCGACGTGGCGTTTATCTACATCGCCAACGAGCCCACGCCATATTCGTTGGTCGAACGCAAGATGCAGCGACTCCTTGCCGGACTCCCCGAAATGATAAACAAAATCGCCGAGAAGTGAAAACGCACAACATTCTTTCGTGGATTCTGATATTGCCGATTCGATTCTATCGCGCATGCATCTCCCCGATGACTCCACCGTCATGTCGGTATACGCCAACGTGTAGCCAATATGCCATCGAGGCAATCGTCAAGCACGGTCCCGTCAAAGGACTGTGGCTCGCTGTTAAACGCATCTGTCGTTGCCATCCGTGGGGTGGTAGCGGCTACGACCCCGTACCGTAATGCTCATCGACGCACATACCCATCAGCCTGATTCGACTGTCGGCATAATCAGCGTGGAGCCACGCCGATTCGACCCGACGCCGGGACTGTTGTATTCCGTGGGCATACACCCTTGGAGTACCGACACCGTCGACGACGCCGATTTCCGCCTGCTCGAAGCCGCCGCGCGCCATCCGCAAGTCGTTGCCATCGGCGAATGCGGCATCGACCGCCTTCGCGGTGCCGACATCGACCGTCAGCGCATCATCTTCGAGCGCCACGTTGCCCTGTCGGAAAGTCTTCGCAAGCCGCTGATTGTGCACGAAGTAAAAGCCTCCGATATTATTCTGTCTGTGCATGCTCGGCTCAACCCTGTGTGTTGCTGGATGCGCCACGGCGCGCGTTTCGGCGTCCGTCAGGCAGAGCAATACGTCCGCCACGGCATCTACCTCGGCTTCGGCGCCATTCGCAACGAGCAGACGCTGCAATCCGTGCCGCAACATCTCATTCTGCTCGAAACAGACGATGCTCCGTGGCAAATCGCCGAGCATCCACTTGCCTCGGCAGCAGAGCGCAACCTCGCCGAATTCCTCGCAAATCGCTAATCATCACTCTTCGTCGGGGCGGAATTCCAGAATGTCGGCAGGTTGGCACTGAAGAACCGTGCAGATAGCGTTGAGTGTACTGAAGCGAATCGCCTTCGCCTTTCCCGTTTTCAGAATCGACAGATTCGCCTGCGTGATGCCAATCTTGCCGGCAAGTTCGCCGAGTGACATCTTTCGCTTTGCCATCATCACGTCGAGATTTACTATAATTGCCATAATCCTGTCGTTTTAGATTATAAGTTCTTGTTCTTCACTCACGTCGACCGCAATCGAATACAGTTTGCCGAACACAATCAGCACAAAGCAAGTAATCAGCATATACTCGTTGATGTAGATAGACACCTCGTCGACGCCACCGTAGATGAGATTTCCGGCATTGCCGTCGACAAGCGAATAGACGAAGTAGAGCGCCGACATAGCATATATGCTGCGGTGATTGCCTCTGAGAAACAGTTTGCCGGAGGCGGCGCCGCGCACGATAAGGATATATCGTTTTTCGATAAATTAACACACGCCAACCGATTTCCGCCGCTAACCGCAGCGTTAGAAAAAGCCGAAAAAAACTGCCTTGTATTAATTTTGTATCAAGAATACAGATAGATATAGATTCAAATAACTTCCGGAAAAGCCATGCGGGCTGCGCCGAGTCACAACAAGGCTGTGACGGATTGGTGCGAAAGCATTCAACTCGGCAAATCTCGCAAAGGGTGTGTATAACGCCACTTTCACACACAAAAACGGCAAGCGCAAGTCGCAGAAGTTTATAGTGAAATAATTCAAGTTATATATTCAAGAGGGCGCATCGAATCTGATGCGTCCTCTTTTAATTACGTAATAATGACGGAATTTTTTTACTTGGAAAATGTTTGGAAATAAGTAAATTTACAATACAGAGTACCCCTGCCGTGTCGAAGATACGGCAGGGGTGGCTGTGCCGAAGGTACAGCAATCGTGGGTAACGCCGGGTTTAACCTCGGAGAGGTTCAACCCGGTGAAAGTCAACAAATTAGATCGCGAGCTTCGGAGATGCTCGGTGGTGATAGTAGACGCCGATGGCATGGTTAGAGGTTATAGACCGATTTCGGGTTCCCAATTCCAAATTCCCTTTCTGCTATCACGACCGAACCTCTCACGAGGTTCGAATATCTATATCGTTGTCGTTCACCGGGTTAAGTACCTCCGGCACTGAACCCGGCGTTACCCACAATTGGCACCCCTCCGGGGCTTTTCATTCTCATCGTATCTTCGACACGATGAGAATGTCCGGGTCGCACCGTTTGGCGAATATTGCTGCTACGGGATATCTCCCCGAATTATTCTGAAGAGATAGCAAACGAGAAAGAGGATGCACCTAATTTTGATGCATCCTCTTGGTTTATCGGCGTTATGTCTTTGCTTTGCCGCGGTCACTAACGACCTAAGCGTTTGACGGTGCGGATAAATTTCTTGGCATAGTCGCCTTCGAGGCGCAAATATAACATTTTTAACCTATTTTTTTGTTCGCATTTCTGTCAAATTTGTCGGTTTATCTTGTTTTTGCTCGGGTTATTTGCTACATTTGCAGCAAACCAAATCAATCGCATCTATGAAAGAATTAAAAGGAACAAAGACCGAAGCAAACTTGCGCACAGCGTTTGCCGGTGAGAGTGAGGCAACTAATAAGTATAGCTACTACGCATCGAAAGCAAAAAAAGACGGTTACGTGCAAATCTCGAAAATCTTCGAAGAAACTGCAGGTAACGAGCGCGAGCACGCTAAATTGTGGTTCAAACTGCTCCACGGCGGTGCTGTGCCCGAAACGCTTGAGAATCTCGAAGACGCTGCTAACGGCGAAAACTACGAATGGACTGAGATGTATGCTCAGTTCGCTCGCGAGGCTTACGAAGAAGGTTTCGACAGCATCGGCGCTGCTTTCGAAGGCGTTGCCGCTATCGAGAAGGAGCACGAGGCTCGCTATCGTAAACTTTTCAACAACATCACCGAAAAGATTGTGTTCTCGCGCGACGGCGACTGCATGTGGCATTGCCTCAACTGCGGTCATATCCACATCGGCAAGGAGGCTCCCGAACTTTGCCCCGTGTGCAAGCACCCGAAGGCATACTTCCAGCTCCGCGCTGAAAACTATTAATTAGTGTAGAGCGCAGAAAGCGCGGTTATAAGGTTAACAGGTTAATCGGCAGCTAACGCTGCGTATAATAGTCGGATGACGACGCCTTAACCTTCTAACCGCGCCTTTGGCGCTTTCTAACCGCATCGCAGATGCAGAATAACCGCATCGTCAGATGCCGTCTAACCTTTTTTCGCCTAATTCTATTGCATTTCTCGCTACGATTATATACCTTTGCACACCGAAATAAAACGAAGTATTAATCTGTGGAAAAATTTGGCTGCTTGCAACCACACTAAAAAATGCTAAAACTGCAAATCCCTTTGATTTCCAGCATTCTTAGCATTTTCCACGTAAAACGCATTGGAAAATGAACTATTTATTTACATCGGAATCAGTGTCGGAAGGACATCCCGACAAAGTGGCGGACCAAATCTCTGACGCCATCCTCGACAAACTTATTGCCTACGACCCCACGTCGAAAGTGGCTTGTGAAACTCTCGTTACAACCGGACAAGTCGTCATTGCCGGCGAAGTCAAGTCGAATGTCTACATCGACATTATGGACACGGCACGTCGCGTAATCAACCGCATCGGCTACACCAAGAGCGAATATAAGTTCGACGGCGAATCGTGCGGCATTCTCACCGCTATCCACGAGCAATCGGGCGACATCAACCGCGGCGTTGAGCGCGCCGACGCCGACAATCAAGGTGCCGGCGACCAAGGCATGATGTTCGGCTATGCCTCGAACGAGACCGCCAACTATATGCCGTTGACGCTCGACCTGGCTCACGCAATCATGAGCACTCTCGCCGACATCCGTCGCGAAGGCAAGGAAATGACCTATCTTCGTCCCGACTCCAAGAGTCAGGTGACGGTAGAATATAACGAAGCCGGCGAGCCGCAGCGCATCCACACCGTCGTGGTAAGTACCCAGCACGACGACTTCATCGCACCCGCCGACGATACCGACGCAGCGCAACTTGCCGCCGACGAAGAGATGCTCGCAAAGATACGCCACGACGTTGCCACCATTCTCTTGCCGCGCGTTGTCGCTGCACAGCCCGACAAGATTAAGGCTCTCTTCGACGACGAGTTGATTCTTCACGTCAACCCGACCGGCAAATTCGTCATCGGTGGTCCTCACGGCGACACCGGTCTGACCGGACGTAAAATCATCGTCGACACCTACGGAGGTCGCGGCGCACACGGTGGCGGCGCTTTCTCCGGAAAAGACCCCAGCAAGGTCGACCGCTCCGCAGCCTACGCCGCTCGTCACATCGCTAAAAACCTCGTAGCTGCCGGCGTTGCCGACGAAGTGCTCGTCCAAGTGGCATACGCAATCGGCGAGGCACGTCCCGTCAGCCTTTGCGTGAACACCTACGGCAAGAGCCACGTGGCTATGAGCGATTCCGAGATTGCAAAAGTTGTGGAAAGCATCTTCGACATGCGTCCCGCAGCAATCGAACGCCGTCTCAAGTTGCGTCAACCCATCTACGAAGAAACCGCAGCCTATGGCCATATGGGTCGCCAACCGCAAACCGTCGTGAAGCACTTCAAGTCGGTCTACAACGGCGACAAAGACATCGAAGTAGAACTCTTCACCTGGGAGAAACTCGACTACGTCGACGCCATCCGCAAAGCCTTTAACCTCTAAGCCGATTTCGGCAATGGAGCAAACCTATCACTACAACACGCTTCCCAACGGTCTGCGCATCGTCTATCAACGCCGACAGGGAAGCGTGGCTTATTGTGGGCTGGCTGTGCAGGCAGGCAGCCGCGACGACGGCGCTCGACTCGGGCTGGCGCACTTCGTCGAGCACACCATCTTCAAAGGCACACGCCGCCGCAAAGCCTGGCACATCCTTAA
>JAQXVL010000191.1 GCA_029224905.1 Bacteroidales bacterium | reverse complement strand
TAGGGTTGTTGGCGCTTTTTTAGCAAATTTTATGGTTAAGATTTTGAAAAATCTCGTGGATTTACAATGTTTTTTATTATTTTTGTAAATGCGTTTAAACCGATAATACTTAAGTAAATCTAATAGGAAAGAGTTATACCGAAAGAATGATGGAAACGAATGAGAATAAAGAGAAAAAACCGCCTATGAGTTTGCGTGTGCTGTTCGGATTGATGATGGTATTCGTGTATGTGGGTATGGGTTTTATGATTCTTCTGAACTTTTTCGGATGGACGTCCGAATTTGCATGCCGCTCGGTCGGCTCGTTGCTCATCCTTTACGGTATTTATAGAGGTTACAGACATATTAAAGGTAAAGACTATAACAAAAACAAAAACAGACAACAATGAAACGCATTTTTACAGCCTCGATAGTGCTCACAGCCATCCTTGTGCTGGCGTCGTGTAGCCGCCATAAACCGACCGATTCGCACACCAGCGGATTGGCGAAAATCGTCTGCGACGAGAGTTTTGCCAACATTGTCGAGCAGGAAATCGACGTGTTTGAGTATACCTATCCTCAGGCATCGATTATGTCGTACTACGTCGACGAAACGTCGGCAATCGACTCGCTCAAGTCGGGCGCAACGAGCCTGATTGTGGTGTCGCATGAGTTGCCCGACGACTTGACGAAGCACCTTAACAATCACGACCGCCGCGTTCACAGCCAGAAAATTGCCGTCGACGCCATTGCCGTGATTGCCAACAACGAAAATCCTATCGAAGAACTTTCGCTCGCCGAACTGCGCGACATCCTTCTCGGTAAAGTTACCGACTGGAACGAAATTTCGCCTAACAAGTCGGGCAAAATCACAATCGTGTTCGATCATCAAGGCTCGGGTACGGTGAAATATATGAAAGATTCGCTGACCGCCGGTGCCGATTTCGCCGAAAATGTCCTTGCTGCCAAGACCAATAAAGAAGTGTTCGAGGCTGTCAAAAAGCGCAAAAACGCGCTCGGCATCATTGGCGTAACCTGGCTGAATTCCGACCTCGACGGAACAAGCTCCGACGAGATGACAATTGAGCAAAAGGTCGACCGACTCCAACGCAACGACACAACCGAGTTGGCTGCCGAAGACCGCAACAAGATAGTGAAAGACATCAAAGTGCTGGGCATTCGTCGCAACGACAATCCGGTGGCATACAAGCCGTTCCAGTATTACATCTACACCGGCGACTATCCGCTCTATCGTAGCATTTATGCCATCTCGACCGCACCCGGCGGAAGCCTTCCTCACGGATTTTTCACCTTCCTCACCGGCGTGATAAGCCAAAAAATTATCCTCGGCACGGGCATTCTGCCTGCTAACATTCCGCTGAGAAACGTCGAACTAACGCAATAATAATAAACAAACTATAAAATTTAATCACAATGAAATCGAAATTCATTTTAGCACTTACCCTTGCGGGTAGCACAAGCTTAGCCTGCTTTGCCGACGGCTACATGGACGGCGTAGAATACTATCAAGTAGGACAAGACAAAAATGCCAAAATCGTGCTCGACAAAACGCTCAACGAGCCGACTACAAAAAAGGCTGAGGCTTACTATTACCTCGGTTGCATCGAAATCAACCGCGGCAAGATGGCTGACGCTAACGCCTATTTCGACAAAGGTATCGAAGCCGACCCGACTTTCGCTTTAAACTATGTCGGTAAAGGTTCTGCAGCTTTGCGCGATGGCAATAAAGTTGCGGCTAAAGACTTCTTCAAACAAGCTGAAGGAATCAACAAAAAAGACGCAAAAATCAAAGTTGAAATCGCTCGCGCTTACTACGATGCCAACAAGGTGACTTACAAAGAAGAGTATGATGATTATCTTGAAAAAGCTAAGAAGGCTAACAAGAAAGAGGCAACCATCTACATCTTCGAAGGCGATATATTTGCTGACGAAAAGGACTATGGTCAATCGGCAGGCTACTACGATATGTCGCTCTTGTTCAATGCAGAAAGCCCGATTGCTTACGTGAAATATGCCAACACATACTTCAAAATCAATCCTACCGAAGCTATCGCAAAACTTAAAGAAATCGTTGAAAAGAAGCCGAACTCGTTGCTCGCTCAACGCGAATTGGCTGAAAAATTCTACGAAAACGACCAATGGACTCTCGCTACCGAAGAGTATAAGAACGTGATTGACAACCCCAACCACTTCCCGAGCGACGACGAACGCTACGTTGTGCTTCTCTACTTCGCTAAGAAGTACGATGAGTCGCTCGCCCGCGCGCAAGCTCAACTCGACAAAGACCCGAGCTCGTTCTTGATGAAGCGTATGCGTTTCATCAATGCCGCTCAACTCGAAAAGTGGGAAGATGCTGAACGCTATGCAGAGCCGTTCTTCGCTGCCGGTTCGGAAGACAACTTGTTCTCGTCGAACGACTACTCTACTTACGGTGAAGTTCTTAAGAAACTCGGCAAAACCGATGCTGCCCTCCAAGCTTACGAACAAGCAGTGACTATCAATCCCGAAAAGACCGAGCCGCTCAAAGAACTCAGCACCGCTTACTCTGTTGCTGCCGGCGACGAGCAAGACCCTGCGAAACAAGCTGAACTTTACAAAAAGGCTGCTAAATTTTTCCAACAATATATCGACAAAGCCGACTTCTCGACCAACGATATGTTCGTGCTCGCAGGTCGTTACAACAACGTAATGGCTTCCGCTCAAAATGCTGAAGACAAAGAGGCTGCCTACAAATCGGCTCTCGACGCTATCAACTACGTGTTAGACAAAGTGCCCGACGACTATCGCATCTCGCAACGTAAGGCTCGTATCTATTTGGTCTACGAAGGCAGCGACAAGAAAGCCGGACTTGCTAAAGATTCGTACGAACTTATGATTAAAACGCTCGAAGCTCAAGGCGATAAGGTAGAAGCAGGCCGTCGCGCCGATGCTCTCAAAGAGGCTTACAACTATATCGCTTCTTACTACATTGCTAACGGCGACAGCGCTACCGCAAAAACTTACTATCAAAAGATGCTTGAGGTTGACCCGACCAATGAAGCTCTCCGTCAATACATCAGCACGATGAAGTAATAAGATTTGACTAATAGAAAAACGAGGGTTTATCAAATAGATACGCCCTCGTTTTTTTGTTCATAAGGATGGTGACTACGACGTAGTAAGTGATTATTGAGCTGATTCATTATCAAAATCGAGCATCTCCGAAGCTCGCACTATAATGAGCTGATTTTCACCAGGCTAAACATCTCCGATGTTGAGCCTGGTGTTACCCACAACTGCTGTACCTCCGGCACAGCTACCCCTGCCGAATCTTCGACACGGCAGGGGCCTTAACCTTTATTAGTACGTTTATATTTTTCTGCTGTTCAGTCTACCATTCGACGAAATATTCCGGGCGGAATTCGAAGTGCATCGTGTCGTAGTGATACCAATTGCCGCCCCAGATGAATCCGTGGCGAGCAAAAATCTCTGCGAGTTGATGCGGAAAAGCGTTTCGGTAGCCGATTTTCGCTGTTTCGCCGCGTCCGGGATAGTCCCAACGCCAGTAGTTCGAGCGACTTGTGCATACGTCGATGGCAATGCCGAAACTGTGTGCGCTCAGGCGTTTTGCGCCGCGAACGGTGCGCCAATAGAATGTTCCGGCGCTCGGCTTGGCGTATTTTATCAAGTCGGGATGTTGTGCAATTTCGCGAGCCACAGCGCGCAGACTGTCGGCGGCACCGTTGGTCGACGAAAACTTCAGCTTTTGCCCGAACCAGTCGACGGTCGTTAGTTGCTTGCTGACCTCTGCCGACGTGCTGCCGTACATTTTCTTAAACAACTGTTCGCTGCGCGTTCTGCCGGCATCGCTGAGATATGCGGGCGGCTCGCCGTGGTAGTCGACGTAGCGTTCCATCATGTCTTCCGCGTCGGCATTGTCGAGACGTTGCTCGAACGATTTGGTTTTTCTGTAGTCGAAAGGCATCGTCGTGCCGTCGGCAAACTTTAGTGCGCCGTCGACATAGCCCTTGATGCAGTCCGGATAGGCTTTTGCCAACGCGTTGGCTTTCAGTGTGGTAGTGTCGATCGGCTCAGGCTTTTGCGGCACGGTCGGCGCTTCGGTCGACAGACTGTCGGCGGGCGCGGCGTTGTTGGCATCCACGCGACCAGAACATGCCGTCAGGATGAGTCCGGCGGCAACGTAGGCGGAAATTCCGTTTCGACGCATTATTCGAGGCTTTTGAGATATTGTATGTTCTCTCGCTCAACCTCCGAAAGATGGCTTGTCACGTCGTCGAAACGAGGCATGTACCAAGAGAATTGGTTGAAATAATCTCGCAAATCCTGCGACTTGAAACGATAGCCGTGGCGAGCGAAGATTGCGTTGCGAAGCACTCGTGCATCCGAGCTGCTGTAGCCGTGGTCGATGATGTCTTCCATATTGATGTATGAATCCGACAGCCAGATGAAGTCTTCCTCAGCCGCTTGGTCAGGCTGAAATTCGTCGGCTTCGATGTGTTGCTCTTCCCCGTCGTCGGTTGTCGAGTAGGGTGATTCAATCGGCGCCACTTCGATTATTTCAGATTGCTTTTCATCATTGCGCGTTAGCAAAATCGCGGCAACACATATGGCAATGCCCACGATTAGCGCAGCGGCGATTATCACGATGTGCGTAGTTGTCAGTTTGCCGCCGCTTTTTGCTGCCGGGCGTTGCGCAGGAGCCTGAGTCGGTTGAGGAATCGGCTGCTGTTGCGGTGCCGGCGGAGTCGGTTGCGGAGGTTGGTTGTCGTTAGAACGAACGTAGCCGCAGTGGGGACACCGCGGCGCTCGGTCGGAGATTTGACCTCCGCACTTGGGGCAGATTATCATTGCCATAGTTTATCGTTTAGTCGTTGTCGTAGATTCTGTTGAGGCGGTCGATGATTCGCGATTTCGCGCTGTCTGTTGGTTGTATGTTCTTGCTTTCGGCGAGTTGTTCAACGAGTTTCTTTTCGTCCGCCGAAAGATGTTCGGGCGTATAGATAAGCACGTTGATAAGTTCGTCGCCGGTGCCGCCGCCGTTTAGCGATGGCAGACCTTTGCCGCGCAGACGCAGAATCTTGCCCGACTGCGTGCCGGCTTCGATGTTGATACGCGCTTTGCCGTCGATGGTAGGCACTTCGACGCGTCCGCCGAGTATTGCCGTAGCAAAATCAATCATTAAGTTGTAGCAAACGTCGTTGCCTCTGCGCATGAGTATGGGGTCGCGCTCTTCGACGATGTGAATGAGCAGGTCGCCGGTAGTGCCTCCGCGACGTCCGGCATTGCCTTTGCCGCGCAGGTTCAGCGCCATGCCGTTTTCGACGCCTGCCGGGATGTTGACTTCGATAATGTCTTCCTTATGCACGACGCCTTCGCCCGAGCAGTGTGGACATTTGTCGGTGATAATGCGACCTTCGCCTTGGCAATCCGGACATATCGATTGCGATTGCATTTGCCCTAAGATGGTGCGCTTAATGGTGGTGACAACGCCGCTACCGTGGCAGGTTTCGCACGTTTTGTATGCCGTGCCCGATTTTGCTCCCGTGCCGTTACATTCTTCGCAGGCTACGTATCGGCTGATTTTGAATTTCTTGGTAACGCCGTGAGCAATGTCTTTCAGACCCACCTTGACGCGAATCTGCAAGTCGCTGCCACGCGTTTGGCGCGCTGCGCCTCTGCCGAATCCGCCGCCAAAGCCGCCGAATCCGCCGAAAGCATCGCCGAAGATGTCGCCAAAGTGCGAGAAAATGTCGTCCATCGACATTCCGCCGCCGAATCCGCCGGCGCCGCCACCGAAGCCTTGAGGTCCCATGTTGTGGCCGTATTGGTCGTAGCGAGCGCGTTTGTCCGGGTTGCTGAGCACATCGTATGCTTCTGCCGCTTCTTTGAATTTCTCTTCAGCTTCTTTGTCGCCCGGGTTGCGGTCCGGGTGATATTGTATGGCTTTTTTGCGGTATGCCTTTTTTATTTCGTCGGCTGTGGCGTTTTTTGCCACGCCAAGCACTTCGTAATAGTCTCTCTTTTCCATTCTTCAATTCCTCTTCTTTCTATTGACCGACAACGACTTTGCTGTGGCGAAGCACTTTGTCGTTAATCATATATCCTTTTTGAACGGTGTCGATAACTTTGCCTTTTTGCGATTCGTCGGGAGCGGGGAAGGTTGTTACGGCTTCGTGATATTCGGTGTTGAAGTCGGCTCCGGTCGATTCGATGGGCTTAACGCCGTTCGATTCGAGATATTTCATAAACTTGTTGTAAATCAGCGTAATGCCTTCGCGGAGTGCGTTGATGTCGTCGGTCGTTTCGCCGGCTTGGATGGCGCGCTCGAAGTCGTCGACAACGGGAAGGATGCCTTCCATCGCCTTTTCGCCGGCGTTTTTGATGAGCTCGGCGCGTTCGCGGATTGTACGCTTGCGGAAGTTGTCGAATTCGGCAAGCAGGAACAGGTATTCGTTTTTCGCTTTTTCAAGTTCTGCTTTAGCCTGTTCGAGCGGGTCTACGGGTTGTTGCTCTTCGGCTACACCTTCTGTAGCCTCTGCTTGTTCTGCCGACTCTTCGCCTTCGACGGCGGTCGGCTGACAGTCTACTTCCGGTTGCTCTACTTCCTTGTTTTCGTTTTGTTTAGTCATGATTTATGTCGTTTTTTTCTTATACATTAGTTATTATAGGCAAGTCTGATACAAAAAACTTGCCAAACCTGTCGTTTCGCGTGCTTTGATTAGAGAAGGTAGCCATTCAGCGCCTTGGCACACGACTCTGCCAAAGTGTCACTATCGAAGATGCCAAAAATGGCAGACCCTGAGCCGGACATGGCAGAATAAACGGCGCCGGCGCGGTAGAATTCCTGCTTGACGTCGGCAAGTTGGGGGAATTTCGCGAATACGGAGGTCTCGAAATCGTTGACCACGGCGTCGCGCCATTCCGCTACGGGTCGCTGAAGCAATTCGTTGAGCGGCACGCTCGGCTCTTTTGGCGTCACTCCGGCGTAGGCTTGTGCGGTCGAGACGTAGACGTCGGGCTTGACTACGACGATTCTGCAGTTGCCGAGGTCGATGTCGTATGGCTCGAGAATGTCGCCGATGCCCGAAGCGAGCATGGGGCGATTGTAGACGAAAAACGGGCAGTCGGCGCCTATGCGTACCAGCCGTTTCGCCAGGTCGCTTTCCGTCAGTCCGAGGGCGAACATCTTGTTGAGCATCACAGCCAAGTGGGCGGCATCCGACGAGCCGCCGCCGAGTCCGGCACCGTCGGGAATGTGCTTGTAGAGGTTGATTTCGACGGGCGGCAGGTTGAATTCGTCGGCGAGTAGCCGATATGCTTTCATCACAAGGTTTTTCTCCGGCGGGCAGTCGATGGCGCGCCCGAAGGTGTGGAGGCTGAGTGTCGGACTTTCGACAACCTCTACCGAATCGCAAAGCCTAATGGGGTAGAATAGGGTGACGATGTTGTGGTAGCCGTCCGGGCGGCGGCTGACGATGTTGAGCCCGATATTTATTTTTGCGTTAGGGAAAGTTATCATATTGATGCTATTTTGACGTCCAGAAATCGAGGTATTTGCGCGCGACCGTGTCTGCGTTGTGGTAGCGTTCGACGTAGGTGCGGCTTTGGTCGGAGAGCGTGCTGATGCGTTGTGGGTCGACGACGAGTTGCTCGAGTTTGCGGTATACGTTGTCGGCGTCGGGCAGCACGTTGACGATTGGGCGCAGGCTGTCTTCGCCGAGAATTTGGTAGTTCTCTTCTTCGCCGCCGCCGACAACGACAAGTCCTTTCGCCATTGCCAGCAGCGCGTTCATTGCCGGCGTATAGGAGTAGAGTTGGTCAAGGATGACGTGGCTCGAGTCCATCATATGCTGATATTGGTCGAAGGGAACGGAAACGGCTTTGACAATCTCGCAGCGGTCGGGGTAGCGACTGTGCAACTTCTCGAGTGCGGCGAGCATAATGTCGGTACCTTTATACTTGCTGCGTTGGCGCGAAATGCCGATAAAAAAGCGCACGGGTCCGTCGACCGGCGGGGCAACGCGCTCGATGGCGTCGACGTCGATGGGGAAGGGTATGAATTGCAGTTTCTTGTCGTAGAGCCGCTTGTAGCATGCGTAGTATTCGTAGAGTCCGGCGATTATGCCGTTGCAATTGTCGGCGATGTAGCGATTGGCGGTCTCTTTGTCGGTTCCGACCCAGTCGTCGACTTCGCGCATGGCGATTTCGTCGGTGCGGAGGGTGTCGCCGAAGTTGAAGTCGGAGTAGCGCAGCGGACGCTGTTGCCGACATTCGTCAACCCAAAAGAAGTCCATGCCGAAAGCACCGAGGAAGGTCTTTCTGTTATGCCGTTTGAGATATTTGTATGCGAGTAGGTTTTTCCGTGGATTGACTTCGAAGAACATCGGATTGATGAGTTGCACGACGTCGTAGCCTCGCATCCGAGCGAGGGCGAAAGCCAGCCGACGGTAGAAGTCGATTGTGCCGAGGCGCGAATCTATTTTACGGTCGAGGTCGATGTCGCGCGGATAGTTTTTCCAGAAGTCGCCGTTGGAAGCAACGCAGACGTCGTGCCCAAGCCGCCGCAGCGCTTGTGCAAGTGTCCAATGGACGTTGCTGTATTCCCCGAGTAGAAGTATTTTCATAAAGCCTTGAATATCAGTCGAAGTAATCGCATACGTCGGCGGCTGGCGGTGGCGAAGCGCGCCAACGTGTATTTGATGTTGTAGCGAGCCTTCGGCGCAGGTAGAACACCGTCGTCGAATAGTCGGTTGAGCCAACGGTCGAAAAATTCTTCGTCGGGAGCGAGTCGGAGTAAGTTGTAGGCAAACGCTACGCAGTCTTGGTCGATGCAACGCGTCAGCGCGCGGTGCGGCTTGCCGTCGAGGCTGCGGCACACCTCGCGCAGGTTTGCGATGACCGCAAAGAAGTCGGCGAAGGTCTTTTCGATGTGGTCGGCAGAACGTTTGCCGGTTGTCGAGTCGGTGTGACGATAGTAGGCGTATGCCACGACGTCGGTGACAGTCAGTGTGTTGAGCCGCAACATCATCAGCGGCATGTATTCTTCGTCTTCGATAAATATGTCTTGCCGAAAACGTAATCCCTGCAGCCTGCTGCGGCGTATCAGGCAGTTCCAAACCACGCCCAATGCGCTGTTGTCGGTCAGGTAGTCGACGCCTGAAGTGCGGCTGACGATGCGTCCCGGGCTGACGTCGACGCTCGGCTCGGCATCGGTCACGTTGCGATGGCGAAACATCACGGCGTCGGGCTGCTCATCGGCGGCTATGTCGATGATTTGTCGATAGTTGTCGGCAATCAGAAAGTCGTCGGAGTCGACAAACTGCACCCATTCTTTTTCGGCATTGTCCAATCCGCGATTGCGTGCTGCTCCTTGGCGTGCGTTGTCTTGTCGGAAGTAGCGCAAGCGCGCGTCGCCATAGCTGCTGACAATCGCTTTTACGTCGGTCTCGGTCGAGCCGTCGTCGACAATCAGCGTTTCGTAGTCGACCGTGTCGGCAGCCTTTGCAATGCTGTCGATGCAGCGCCGAAGCAGCACTTCCGGCGTGTTGTAAACGGGTATTATGAAACTTATCGACAATTCGTGCATAGACTATTTCAGGGTTTTTGCGAGCAGTCGGCAGTACGATTTGCCGAACAGCGCGTAGAGCAATGTTTTGACTTTGATTTTCGCGGAGCAGTCGCTGCAAAGCATTTTCAGGGGCGACACTTTGTGCCGTGGCAGAAGGTAGTTTCCGCCCAGACGCAACAACATCGCTTGCCAATTGCAGATGGTGATGAAGAGTTCGTCGGTGCGGCATTTGTCGAACGTCGTGCGCGTTTTGAGCATATCCCAAAGTGCCACTTCGGCGGTTACGAAGTCGGTGAGATTGCCGACGGTGTATGTTGTCGAAATCGAGCCGTCGCGCCGGCAGTAGTAGTACATTCCGGTCGGCGCAAAGCATATCCGTCGGGCGCGAGCAATGAGCCGCGGCACGGTGAAAACGTCTTCGTAGCATTTGCCTTCGGGAAAGCGTATGTCGTTCCACAATGTGCGGCGAAATGCTTTGTTGGCGGAGTAGCAATGGAAGTAGCCGCGGCTTTCCGTCCAGCAGTCGAGGGCGTTGCCGATGCCGTAACTGTTGCGGTAGACGGTGGCGCCGGGCGAGCCGTAGCCGATGTTGATGGGATATTCGACGATGTCGACGTCGTCGGCTGCTGCTTCGGCGATGGCGGCAAGCGTGTCGGGCGCGATGAAGTCGTCGGAATCGACAAAGGTGATAAATTCTCCGCGAGCAAGGTCGATACCCGTATTGCGTGCGGCGCTCAGTCCGCCGTTCTCGCTGCGATGTACCACCGTCACGCGACTGTCTGAGCCATAGCGGTCGCACACCGATTCGCTGCCGTCGGTCGAACAATCGTCGACCAGTATGACTTCATAATCGGTGTACGTTTGGCTCAACAACGAGTCGACGCACTTTTCTATCCATTGAACGACCTGATAGACAGGCACAACGATGCTTATCTTCATAATTACTTTCACAAAGTTACCTTTTTTTGAGCAAATTTCGCTACTTTTGTGGAAAATTTTTTCGCTATGGCAGAATTCTCGAACGACAGAGGCGCAAAGCCTTTCCAAAAGAAAACCCCGGGAGTCGATTTCGCCGAGGGTAGTAAGTTGCAACCTCAAGACCGCGAAGTGGAAGAGGCTGTGCTTGGTGCATTGATGCTCGAACGCGACGCTTTCGGCGTGGTGTGCGACATCCTCAAGCCCGAGTCGTTCTACGATCCGCAGCACCAAAAAATCTACGAAGCAATCCAAGCGCTGGGTCTTAAGCAGGAGCCTATCGACATGCTTACCGTGGTGCAACAATTGCGCCTCGAGGGCCGTCTCGACGAGGTCGGCGGCGCGCTCCATATCTCCGAACTCACCTCGAAGGTAGTTTCGGCTGCTCATATCGAAACGCACGCTCGCATTGTCGCTCAGAAGTTCCTCGCTCGGCAACTCATCGAATTCTGCTCGAAGATTGCCGGAAAAGCGTTCGACGAGTCGTACGACGTCGACGACCTGCTCCAAGAGGCGGAGGGCGAACTCTTCGGTATCTCACAGAATAACCTGAAGAAGGATTTCGTGCAAATCGACCCCGTCATCACCGAAGCCATCGAGCAAATTGCCGCCGCCGGACAGAAAGAGAGCGGCTTGAGCGGCTTGGCTACCGGTTTCCATAAACTCGACAAACTCACTTCCGGTTGGCAAAACTCCGACCTTATCATCATTGCCGCGCGTCCTGCGATGGGTAAAACGGCTTTCGTGCTTTCGATGGCGAAAAATATGGCGGTCGACTATAATACGCCGGTTGCGCTGTTCTCGCTCGAAATGTCGAATGTCCAGCTCGTTAAGCGTCTCATCTGTAACGTCTGCGAACTCGAAGGCGACAAGATTAAGTCGGGAAAACTTACCCAAGCCGAGTGGGACCAACTCCAATATCGCGTGCGCCGACTCTTCAGCGCGCCTCTCTTCGTCGACGATACGGCGGCTCTTTCTATCTTCGAATTGCGTACGAAGGCGCGCCGACTTGTGCGCGAACACGGCGTGAAAATCATTATCATCGACTACCTCCAGCTTATGAATGCCAACGGTATGAAGTTCGGCAGCCGTGAGCAAGAGGTCAGCACTATCTCGCGCTCGCTCAAGCAGTTAGCCAAGGAATTGAACATCCCGATTATCGCTTTGTCGCAGTTGAGTCGTAAGGTTGAAGACCGCAAAGACACCAATAGCAAACGACCGCAGTTGAGCGACCTTCGTGAGTCGGGTGCCATCGAGCAAGACGCCGACATCGTATGCTTCATCCACCGCCCGGAATACTATATGCACAGTTCCGAGGATAACGAAAAATCGGTCAAAGGTAAGGCGGAATTCATCGTTGCAAAGCATCGTAACGGTGCCGTCGACGATGTGGAGATGCGCTTTGTGGCTCGCTTTGCACGATTCCAAAACTGGGAAGACAGCAACATCCCCGACCGAATGGAAACCATCGAGTCGCGTTTCGGCGACGACAATCCGTCGCAATCCACCGGCGGAGCAGGCAATGCCGGCGGCTCTGTTCAAAACGTGCCGAATGTGCCGAACGTCCCCGGCGTACCCTATATGTCCGACGCCGACTTCTCCGCCCCCGGCGAACCCTTGCCGTTTTAAGAGGCAAGAGGCAAGAGGCAAGAGGCAAGAGGCAAGAGGCAAGAGGCAAGAGGCAAGAGGCAAGAGGCAAGAGGTAAGAGGTAAGAGGTAAGAGGTAAGAGGTAAGAGGGGCGCGGTTGTTGGTTACCGTTAATTGGTTGAGTCTCATCTTGCCTCATTCAACACTCATTTACTCATCTTCTCAAAAAAATCGCCTGATTATTTTAGAATTTGCACATTGTGGTTTATCTTTGTAAATTCAAATAAAACTGCGATGAAAACAATGCTATTTAGAATTTATCAGTGGGTGATTGCCTATCCTATACTTGCCGTTCTGACAATTTTAACAGCGGTACTGACGATATTGGTCAGTGCGCTGGGGATGAGCCGTTCGTTGGGCTATTATATTCCGCACATTTGGGCGCGGCTATGGTGCATACTTTTGTTTGTCCGCGTTGAGGTGCGCGGGCGCGAAAACATCGACCCCGGCACGTCGTACGTTTTTATTGCCAATCACCAAGGTGCATTCGACATTTTCGTTATCTTCGGCTATCTAAATCACAACTTCAAGTGGATGATGAAAAAGAGCCTCGAGAAGATTCCGTTTGTAGGTTTTGCATGCCGCGTTTCGCGCCACATTATGGTCGACCGCAGTTCGGCGTCGGCAATCAACCAAACGATGGTAAATGCAAAAAAGATATTGCGCGACGGTATGTCGTTGGTGGTATTCCCGGAAGGGTCGCGCACGCCCGACGGCAAGATGAAGCCGTTCAAGCGCGGCGCATTTATGCTCGCCACGGAGTTCGGATTGCCGATTGTTCCGCTCACGATTGACGGCTCTTTCCGGGTGATGAACAAGCGTACGCTCAACACTGCGCCGGGCAAAATCGTACTGACTATTCATAAACCTTTGCCGCAGACCGGCGAACGCACAAAAGAGGTGATGGAGAGCATGATGGCGGAGAGTTTTGCAATCATCAAATCCGCGCTCGATGAATAGACTGTTTTGCCTGTTGTCGGTTGCTCTCTTGACGATGTCGCCGGCAATGGCTGCGCCTGTCGAGCCTGTTGTCGACTGCGACACCGTCCCCGTTGATACGTTGACTGTCGAAGGAATGTCGCTTCTAAACGACACCTTAGCCGTCGACACTGCTCTCAACGCCAAGCCGAAAGGTTTTTTCGGAAAATTGAAAAACTATTTCAAGAAGTCGGAACATTTCAACCCTAATAAAAAGATAGATTTCGGCATCTTGGGCGGACCGCACTACAGTTCGGCGACAGGCGTCGGACTCGGCATTGTTGCCTCCGGACTTTATCGCATTGACCGCAACGACCCGCAGTTGCCGCTCTCTAACGTCTCGATTTTCAGCAACGTCACGTCGAAAGGTCTGCTAATGGTGGGCGTTCGCGGCAATAACGTGTTTCCTCGCGAGCGTTTTCGCCTCGACTATACCACCTACATCTACACCTTCCCGTCGACGCTATGGGGCATCGGTTACGAGCAGGGAAACAACGACGACAACGAGACCAACTATTCTCGACTCAAATTCGAGGCAAAACCGAGATTCCTCGTCCGATTGGCGCCGCACACCTACATCGGACCGTTGGTAAATGTGCAATATATCAATATTACGGATTTCGACCAAAGTGTGGCTGACTTGATGGGCTGCGACGAACGCAAGTTTACCACTTTCGGCGGCGGTCTGTCGTTTACCTACGATTCGCGCGACATAATCCTCAACGCAACGCGCGGATGGTTTGTCCAACTCGACCAAATCTTCAATCCGTCGTGGCTCGGCAACGACCACGTCTACCATTGGACCGACCTTACCGTGTCGACCTACCACAAGGCGTGGCGCGGTGCCGTGATTGCCGGCGAATTTCATTCGATGTTCAACTACAACGATGTGCCGTGGCCTATGCTTGCCACCGTCGGCGGACAGAGCCGTATGCGCGGATATTTCGAAGGTCGTTACCGCGACAAAAACATCATGGAGGCACAAATTGAACTTCGTCAGCACATAAAGAAACGCCATGGTATTGTCGTGTGGGTCGGCGCTGCAAACGTGTTCCCGAAATTCTCGGAGATGCGACTAAAGCATACGTTGCCCAACTTCGGCACCGGCTATCGTTGGCGCTTCAAGCAAGGCGTTAATGTTCGCCTCGACCTGGGGCTGACGCGCAACGGTATGGGCTTTATCTTTAATATTAACGAAGCATTCTAATATGAAACCGGAAGAAAAATCGGACGCAAAACAGACTCCGAACAATTGGCAAAAAACGATTTCGTGGATACTTGCCGTCGTAGCCTTGGTCTACGACTTTTCGCCCGTCGACATCGTTCCCGACGGTATTCCCGCAGCGGGCTGGCTCGACGATATTATGGTTACTGTGCTCGCCGGTCTCAACTTACTGCAGCAATATAGCCGCGACGGTCATCCCACAGCGTCGCGCATCCTCAAACGATTGAAATGGGGTTGCGTGGTCGTTTCGGTAATCGTGGTGGCAATTCTTGCTCTTGCCGTCTACGGCATTATCAGTCTATTTAATTAGTGCGTTAGAATCTGCACGCCTTTTTCGGTCATCACAAACGTGTGCTCCCACTGAGCAGAAGGCTTTTCGTCGTCGGTAACAACGGTCCAGTCGTCGTCGCTGTCGATAAACACCTTCCACGTGCCCATATTAATCATCGGCTCGATTGTAAACACCATACCCGGCACGAGAAGCATACCGGTGCCTTGTTTGCCGAAGTGGAACACGTCGGGCTCTTCATGAAATTTCAGTCCTACGCCGTGGCCGCACAGGTCGCGCACCACCGAAAAACCGTTCTTCTTGGCGTGTCGCTCAATGGCGTGGCCGATGTCGCCGACAAACGAATAGGGCTTTGCCGCTTTCATTCCGATTTCAAGACATTCCTTGGCAACACGAACAAGTTTTTCCTTCATCGGGTCTGTTTTGCCGATGATGAACATACGCGATGCGTCGGAGTAGTAGCCTTTATAGATTGTCGACACGTCGACGTTGATGATGTCGCCTTCTTCGAGTATTTCGTCTTCGTCGGGGATCCCGTGGCACACCACCTCGTTGATTGACGTGCACACGCTTTTGGGAAATCCCTCGTAGTTGAGCGGAGCGGGAATTGCGCCGTGGTCGGTGGTGTAGTCGTAGACGAGTTTGTCGATTTCGGCTGTGCTCATTCCGGCGCGTATTTCGCTTGCTACCAGGTCGAGTACGCCTGTATTGATTATTCCGCTTTGGCGGATGCCTTCGATTTGCTCGGGGGTCTTTATGAGGCTACGAGTCGGCACCTCGTGCCCGCGTTCCTCGTAGAACATTATCTTTCTATCCATTTCGGTGGGTTTCACGCCACGCGGTACCGTCCACCGTCTTTTGAAAAATTTCATTTACGAATTTTGTTTTTAGTGCTGCAAAATTACGCAAAAATAGTCACATAGAGATGTCAAAACGGCTTGTTTTTTCAGACGAAAACAAACGAAGGCGCACCCTCACGGGCACGCCTTCGAAAAAACATATGAAATAGATTATTTTACAATAACTTTCACGTTTTTGCCTTCGATGGCAACGATGTAGATGCCGCGTTCGAGGCTGATTGTGTCGGCTGCCGAAGCGACAAACGATGCCACGCTACGACCGTCGAGGGTTGTAACTAAGACGCGTTTGCCTTGAGCACCGCTGATTGTCAGCGAGCCGCGACCGCCGGCAACTTTGATGGCGTTGCCTGTCAACGTGTCGACAGCGCCGTCTTCGCCAATCGTTATCGATACGCCGGGCGTTACGTCGTTGGCTGCATTTTGGTCGGTTGCGCAAGTTACGCTACCCTTGAAGGTGTAGGTCTTATGGTTGTCCGACTCTTCGGCGCCGCCGTGGAAGATGTATTGAATGGTTGCTCCTGCAGCGATTTCCTGTCCGTTGGTCGACATCACGATTTCGTCGTCGCAAAGCAGATTGACCTTGTAGTCGCTTACGGTTTGACTACCGTTGTTGTAGACGGTAACCGTAAAGGTTGCGTCGTCGCCGACCATGATAACCTTCGGCGGTTCGATGCTTACGGCTTCGAGGTCGATGTCGTAGTCGGTTGTGCCTTTTTCGTAGACGCGGATGTTGTCGAGGTGGATGTTGTTGCCGTTGCCCGAAATGCCTTTGAATGTCAGCATTGCTTGCTCTTTGCAGAGAATTCTCGGGATTTCGATGGTAAACTCTTTCCAACCGGTTTCGCTGCCTTTTACCGGGAACGTGCCGAGTTTTACAAATTGTTGGTCGTTGAACGAAATCTCAACTTCGAGCGATTCGGTGGCATCGTTTGCTGATTGATACATCCAGAACGAGAGTACGGGATGTTGCGCCGAGAAGAGGTCGATTTTCGGCGAAGTGAGTCGAACGACTGTCGGTACCGACATTTCGAACGAGTTGAACGTAGCGAAACCGCTATCGTTGTCTTGCGCAGTCACGTCGGGGTGTGTGCCGGCGTTGGTCAACGTCCAGCCTGCTATATCTCTCGTGCCTTGTACGTACGAGAGTGCCCAAGGCGCATTGTCGAGGCTTTGGTTTGCAAACGATTCGGCGAAAGGCACGGCGTCGTCGGGACCGAGAATGACGTAGTCGGACAGCGCAAATTCGCTTTCGCAGTCGCCATAGACGGCTTTTACGCCGTAGTACATAAATATTTGCGTTGTTGTTGAAGCGTATTCGGTGTCGGTAAATGTTGTCGCGGTAAGTCCTTCTGCGGCAGTTGTCTCGCCAACGCGTACGATGGTGTAGGTGAGTTTCGACGGGTCAAGCTTTGCACCGTTGACACCGGTTGTCGGAGCAGTCCAGGAGAGAACGGCATTTCCGTCTTGTTCGCGGACGGTAAGGTTGGTCACGGGACGCGGAGTGTCGTAGCCTACCCAAACGCTTACTTGCGATTCAATGCCGCTTCCGGCTTCGTTGACGGCAGCCACGCGGTAGGTGTTGGTGCCTTCCGAAGCATTGGTATCGGTCCACGAAAGTTTAGCGCCCGGAGCGGGGTTGGCGAACGTCTGTGCCGGCACGACGCCTTCGCCTTTGTAGATGTTAATGGCTTTCAGCGAGGTGAGTTCCGCGCCACCGTAAGTTTTCGTGGGAGCGGTGAACGAGATGGTTGCCGAGAGCGAGCCGGCGTCGCCTGCCGTTGCAGTGAGGTCGGTTACGGTTGCCGGGCAATTGGCATTGGCTTTTTCTTCGATTTTAATGTCGTCGACGATGAGGTAGTAGTTGTCGATAGGACTTGTGCAGTGTATGCCGATGTGGTAAATTCCGTCGGCGGGCACTGTGAAGTCGGCTGTGAAGGTTTCAAAATTATCATCGGTGATGCTTTTCGTCGGAATCAGTGTAGTGCGCAGGTCCGACGGGCTTGTCGTTGTGCCAAGAGCAACTTCGAAGCGTTCGGGACTTTCGCTGTCGAAAGCGCGAGCCTTGAACGTGAGGCGATAGCTGCTTGTCGATTTGTATTCAATCGGCGGAGTAATCAACCAATCGTCGGCTACCGATTCTTTGCTGAAGCGGCATGCCATTGCTTGCCAGTTTGTCTTCCACGCCCAGGTGTTGCCGTCTTTGTTGGCGTCGACGATTGTGTAGCCGAGAACTGCATTTTCGGTGTCGAATGGTTCGAAGTAGGGGAGAGTAAACGCTGTTCCGGTGAAGCAACTGTTCGACGTTGCCGTGCCGCCTTCGCCGTCGGCGGTCGTTGCAGTTACGGTGTAATAGTAGTTTGCTATTCCGGCGGGCAGAGTTTCGGTGAATGTCGTTTCTGTCAAGTCGGTGGCAACTGTTGTTGCGTCGGGATAGCGAACAACTTTGTAGCGGAGGCTTTCGCGGTCGACCATACCGCCGTGAAGACCTTGCGCCGGAGCGTCCCAGGTAAGTGTAGCCACGCCGTCGGCGATTTCGAGCAGAAGATTTCCTACGGCAGCGGGAGCGTCATTGCCCGCCCACTGAGTGCGCACTTCTTTCGGTCCGCAGCCGACGCTGTTTTCGGCGAAAGCCACAATCGTATGCTCTCCGGCAGCGACGATTGCGCTGAACGATACGTTAGCACCGGGTGCAACGCTTTCCTCGTTGGCGAGCACACCGTCGATGTATATTTTCGTAGTAATGTTGCCTGTCAAGGCAGTTCCGTCGAATGCAGTCTGCGGAGCGCGGAAGTCTATTGTGCTCGTTCCGGCTTGATATGAAAGAATCACGTTGGAGAGCGCAGCCGGAGCGTCAAGACCGCGAGTCGGTGCTTCGATGAAGAGCGCCGTGATTTCTTCGCTTGCCGGCATTGCCGATACACGTTCGGCAGCACCGGTGGTTGTGTTTAGCGTGTAGAGTGCCGCTGTGTCGTCGCTATTGGTTTCCGCCCAATAGATGATGTTGGTTTCAGGGTCGACGGTTGCACTTTGGCTGTATTTCGGGCTGAGTCCGGTAGCGCCGATGCGCGTTGCTTCGCCCGTTGTTTTGTCGAGTTTGTAAAGAATTCCGTCGGTTATGCTCACAGCGAAGATTTCGCCGAAATTGTTGGCGGCGATGCACGCCATTTCGGGCAGAGTGGAAATCTTCGACGTTTCGCCGGTGGTCATATCAACGCGGCAGAATTCGCATTTATCCGATGAGTATGGACCCCAAGCAACTGCGTAGAGCGTTTTGCCGACGGGGTCGTATGTCATATCGAAAGCAATGGTTTCGTCAACGTTTGTAAGGATGGGGTTTTGAGCGTACGACCAGTCGTCGGTGTTGAGCACGACGTAGTAGTTGTAGAACGTGCTATAGTCGTCGCTGAACGCCCAAAGACGATAGTGAAGACGGTGGTCGGAATATGCACCGCCGCCGTTTATGTACAAGTTGGGGTGTATGCAAATTTCGGAGAACGAAATCGGCGACGTCGGTTGGAATGCATATACGCCGTAGGGTGGCTCGGTGTCGAGGTCAGCCCACGAGTCGGAATAGATAATGCTTCCGTAGAGCGTAGGCGTCGACGCATTGGCGGTCAACGCTTTTGGCTGAAATTTTGGCAAAGCGTTGATATCGCTGATTTTTAGCGGATTAGTTGGATTTGCCCTCATTTTGGAGGCGAGTCTTGCCGCGGTTGCCGATTTGTCGACCTGGCGTCGCGGCGATGTCGAGATTTGGTTGCCGATGGCTGAGGCGGTCAGACTCGTGCCTACAGTCAACGCAATCAAGACTGTTTTGAGTGTAGATTTCATTGTTTTATTGAATTATTGTTTTGTATGATTTTTCGTTGATTCTTACGATGTAGATTCCGCGGTTGAGGCTGATTGCGGCATTACTCGTGCCGTGAGCAACTCGTCTGCCGGCGATGTCGTAGACGGCGTAACTGCCGTCAGTGACGATGCAAATTCGGTTGCCTTCGGTGTAGACGTTACTGCGGTCGGCGATGGTCGTAACGCTGCCGGAGGGCGTTGTCAGAACTTCGACAACGTTCGACGTCTGCGATTGGCGGTCGCCGGCGGTTGCCGTGACGAAATATCGGTAGAGCGTGTTGCTGTCAAGGTCGGTTACGGTGTACGAAGTTGTGTTGCCGACGGGCAAGTTGCTTACGACGTAGTCGTCGACGATGGCATTGCCGAGTCCGATAGCGACGTCGTCGACAAGCACCGACCCGCTCGCTGTCGGGCTGTTGTAGAAGAGCTGAATGGCGCGGCATCCGGCGAGTGCCTCCGTCGGGCAAGTCCACGTCGACCCCGCATTGTTGTCAATCGCGGTAATTTCGGCGATTTTTGCCCATTCATCGTCGATTAAGCCGTTGACGATTAGCGAGTTTGCGGCGTCGCACTTATAACCTCTAATCCAGAGCGAAAGCGATGTTATGTCTTTGTCGAATGTCGGCGATTGAAGTTTCATTGCGTTGGATTGGAAACGCAATGACGGTGCTGCCGCACCGTAGTAGCCGTTGACGCTGAAGGTCGAACTGCACGACGTTGACCAGCCTTCGGGCAACTCCAATTTGTTGGCGAAGTCGGCTGTTTCGATGATGCCGCTGCCCTGTTTTTGAGTGTAAACGCTAAGCAAATAGCCGTCGGCGCTGTCAAGGGCTTGCCAATTGGCTGTAAATGAGTTGAATGACACGTTTGTTGCATCTACAGCCGTCGGGGCAAAGTAGGCGATTCCCGGTTGGTCGGTTGTTGCCGTAGCCGGCTCTGACGACTCGGAAACAGCGATGCCGCGAATTGCCGCAATGCTGATGTAGTAGGTCGTTTCGGGCGTCAAGCCGATAAGAGTCGTCGATGTGGCTTCGATGCGTCGGTTTGTGTAGTCCGCCACGTAGCGATGACGTCCGTTGCTGATGTTGTATACATTAATTATATATGCGTCGGCATCAGCCGTTGCAGCCCATTCGACGTCGATGGTGTTGTCGGTAACGGCGCTGACGGTCGGCATCGCGGGCTTTTGCGGCAGACTGCCACCTACGCCGACGTTGAGCGTTACGGCACCCGAATTTTCGGCGATATTACTCAGCGAAATGCCGGTCGGATTGTTAATCCACGACATAAGCGACGGCGTGGTGTCGTCGGAGAGCGATGTCACGTTGGCGTTGCCGGGGAAGGTGTCGCCGCCGCGACTTGTGTCGGTCTGCACATTGTCTGCCTCCACGATGTCGACGTATTGGTGGTTGGCATCGTTGTTGACGGTGTTGGCATCCCAAACGGATTTTTTATAGTCGATGTGCCAAACAAGCATACCGTGCCCGGGAAGATATGTGTCCCAGCCTTCTAATTGGCGATTTTCCAAAAGGTAATATTCGTCAGCCGACGTTGTGTTGATGCGGTAAGCCGTGTTGGCGTCGATTGTCGTAATGCGCAAAAGTGCGTCGCCGCTAATCTCAATCGGCTGCAGCCAGCCCATAAAAGCGCGCTCGTAGGCGGTCAGGTAGGGCGGCGTTTTGCAGTTGTTGTTATACGAGCCGTGGTCCATAATCGACCAAGTGCCGGGCGTGAAACTTGTCGACGTCGACGAAGTGGCGTACAGGTCGGGGAAGCCCAAGATGTGCATAAATTCGTGGCAGAACGTGCCGATGCCGGTGAGGCTTTTGCCGGTGTTGCCGCTCAACTCGTTCGAGCAGCCGTACGAGCCGATTTGAACGCCGTCGAGTCGTAGCGTTTTGCCTTTCGAGCTCAGATTGCTGCTGTGAGGCCAGATTGACGACACGCCGCCGCCTTCAGCCTCGCTGTAGCCCGCATAGAAGATGTAGACGTTGTCGACCCAACCGTCGCCGTCGCGGTCGTATTGCGTAAAGTCGATTTCGCTGTCGAGAGCCGTGCAGGCTTCAACGACCATTTCGTAGGCGAGTGCATCGTCGTCGCTACCGTAGTGGCTCATTGCGTATTGCGTCGTGACGGGTCCGTAGACGTCAAATTCCGGGTGAAACTGTCCGCACGAGTTTTCGATGTAGTAGTCGGCGGCGCTGCCCGTTGCTCCGGCGTAGTTGTAGCCCGTGCCGTTGAGCATTGCGTTGAAGTCGGCGGCGCCGTACGAGAGCGATTTGTCGGGAAATTGTACTAACAAGACCAGCGACTTTTGCACACCCGTTTTGGGAAATACCGATACGGTTTTCGTCGGAGCGATGCTCTTCGGCGTGCGAGCCTGTTGCGCTTGCTGCGGAGTTGCCGCGGTGAGCATCCCTCGGCTGTCGGCAACAAGGACGTTGCCGTCGGTGTCGGTATAGAAGTGATGGTGCTCGTTGCCGTGAAGCCTCACTGTTATGGTCGTTCCATCGGGTTGATGGTAGACTATCGGTTCGTTTATAGAATTTATGGCATTAGCCATCGACGCAACCAGCGCCAATGCAGCAAATATGATTTTTCGTTTCATTTTAATAACATTTTCTATAGCGAGAATATCGGAAACAAAGGTAATAGTTTATTCGGTTCTGTGCAATAATATTCCTATAAAATGTGGTATTTTGGTAGGAATTTTGCATAATTGGTCTAAAATTGTTATTTTTTGTTGCAATATAAAGAATATTTCTATAATTTTGCGACTGTAAATTGAATGCAAAATATAAGAATTATTTACATTTTTCGATAAAATGAAAAGAACTATCTTGTTTTTAATCTCGCTGTTTGTTGTAACGCTCGGGATGGAGTGTTATTCAAGCGTGCGAAAGGAGTGTCCGCTGAAGTTCAAATCTCGCAGTCGTGAACAGCAGACCTCTTTCTATTGTGTAAAGCCAATCGATGTCTCAATACCGCGGTTGACTTCGAAAGGCTATACCTCGGTCGGACTTGTCGGCAATGTTATTTCGTCGAAAGGTGCCGGCAGGGGTATGTACGGTTTTAGCGCCGCATCACCCATTACTATGAACAAACTTCTTGCCGGGGTTGAATTCAACGGCGGTGGAGTTTATGTCAACGGCAAATATTACGCTCAAAATTACGATTACGACAGCAACTACCAACTCACGATGTCGCAATGGTATGTCTACGACGCCGAAACGTGGACGTTGGAGCGCACTGTCGACTGTCCGCTCGACGATTTTTCGTATATCGCAGCCGACAGAACCTACGACCCGACAACCGGTACGGTCTATTCGATTACTTACGATAAAGACGCTTCGGGAACGCTGTTCCTGGCAACTACCGACCTCGCCGACGGAAAGTCGACGTTGATTGGCGCATTCGATAAGAGTGTGTTCTGTTTAGCCGCCAACGCCGAAGGTCAACTCTTTGCAATCGACGTGAATGCAAACCTTTACAGCGTCGACAAGACAACG
>JAQXVL010000190.1 GCA_029224905.1 Bacteroidales bacterium | reverse complement strand
GCTATGCTTACGGCAAAAACCTACGACGAGCTCAACAATGTGCTCGAACGTATCGAAAATGATTATTTACAACTATAACTTTTTAATTATGAGAAATTTACGTTTTTTGATTTCTTCAATTATCATGCTGGCTTTCGCAGCTAATGCCGAAACTTTCCGCATTCCCGTCGGCGAATTCAGCGAACTCGTTGTAAACGACGACATCGACGTTGTCTACTCTGCAAACCCCGACTCGCTCGGTTTGGTCGTATTCAACATTCCTAACGAATACGCCCATTTCATCCTTACTGACTGCAACAAAGGTCGACTCAAAATTGAAGTCTCGTCGGATGCCGTCGGCATCAAAATGCCGACTGTTTACGTCTATTCGTCGTTCATCTCTCGCGTCGAAAACAACAAAAACGGCAAAATTACTGTCGCCGACGTTAAGCCTACCGCTAAATTTACCGCTGAACTGCAAGGTAACGGGAGCATCTCCCTCAACGGCATCGAGGCTACTACTGTCGACCTCAGAATCATCACCGGTAAAGGCAGCATCTCGGCTTCCGGCTCATGCTCAAGCTTAAACATCAAAAACATCGGCGCCGGAACTATTTTAGCCGACGAACTCGTGGCTAAAGGTGTTCGCTGCAACGTCACCGGAACCGGCTCGGTTTCTTGCCACGCCGTACAAACTCTCAGTATTTCGGGTGTGGGCTCGGGCAAACTTGCTTACAAGGGCAACCCCATCATCACTAAAGGCAAATTGGTGAAAGTCAAACTTATTCCTATTGCCGAAACAATTGTCACCGAAGAGCCCGACGACAATTCCGGGAACAACGACCGTACGCCTGTCAACTTCTAACACAAAATGGCTGAGGCTGACCTGAAACGTAAAACCGCACAAACCCTGAAGTGGAACGCCGTCGACCGCGTTGCCACTCAGGTGTTGTACGCCGTTACAGGTGTCGTCCTCGCCAATCTTCTATCTAAGGAAGATTTCGGACTCGTCGGAGTGATGCTTGTTTTTCAGGCTTTTGCTCAACTTTTCGTCGACAGCGGCTTCTCTTCCGCTCTCATCCAAAAAAAATCGCCCACCGACTCCGACTACTGCACTGTCCTTTACTTCAACATGGGAATCAGCGTGGGCATTTACATAATCCTCTGGTTTGCCGCGCCTCTCATTGCCGACTTCTTCGGCGACCCGCGACTAACCGCCCTCTCGCGTGTGATGTTCCTTTCGTTCATCGTCAACGCTTCGGCTATCGTTCAAACTAACCGACTGATGAAGCAAATGACGGTCGGCAAAATCGTCGCCTCCAACAGCATCGGACTGACTATCTCGGGCGCCGTCGGAATAATCCTCGCCATTCGTGGATTCGGCGCTTGGGCTATCGTCTGGCAAACCATCTCGCTCGCCGCTGTTCGCTCTGCTTTCCTTTGGCTGACAACCGGTTGGCTTCCGCGCGAACGCTTCAGCCGCGACTCTCTTCGCTCGGTCGTCAAAGTGGGTACCGGCGTTATGACAAGCTCCTTTCTCAACACTCTTTCGCTAAACATATACTCTTTTATCATCGGCAGATTTTGCAACCTCGCAACCCTCGGATGCTACACCCAAGCCGACAAATGGAGCAAAATGGGAGTCACCTCGCTAACTCAAATCCTCACCAACACCTTTCTACCAATCCTCAGCAACCTCCAGAACGATGCCGAACGTTGGTTGCGCGCTGCCCGTAAGATGAACCGCTTTGCCGCCTACCTGTCTATCCCGGCAATGCTGCTGCTAATCGCCGTTGCCGAACCGGTGTTCCACATCCTATTCGGCACGAAATGGGACGACGCAATCCTGCTGTTCCAAATCCTCGCCGCTCGCGGTATTTTCGTAATCCTTACTTCGCTCTACAACCACTACCTGCTCGCTCTCGGTAGAAGTCGTGCTCTCATAGTCTACGAAATCGTCAAAGACTCCATAATGATACTCGCCATCGTCGTTACAATCCCATTCGGCATCGAAGCAATCGTCTGGGGGCAATTTGCCGCAGCTGTCATATTCTACTTCTTCGCAATCGTCTACGTTGCCCGTCACACCGCCTACCGAGCTCGCCACATCGTCGGCGACGCAACCCCTTATGCTGCAATTTCCATCATCCTCGCCATGGCAGCTTACGCACTCAACAGCCTCAACATTTCCCCGTGGCTAATACTTCCCATGCAACTCATCGCATTCGCTGCTCCATACATCCTCGCCAACCGTCTCCTCGGCTCAACAGTCCAGCAAGATGCCATAGCATACCTCCTCAAACGAAAATAACCAAACACCAACCCCAGCCGGCTATTCCACGCAGCGCAGCTGCCGAATAACCGCGCTCCGCGCCGTCTAACCGCATCGAAGCTGCCGAATAACCCCCTAACCGCGCCGACGGCGCTATGAAATCGCCAAGATGCTAGCTCGAAGAGCTTGCTGCACTTGGTTAACCCCACCTTGCCGCTTGCGGCTAGGTGGGGAGACGCCTGATAATCAACGCAATGAGCTAAATTGCATAGATTTTGCTCATTGTAAAACGCTAAGTCGGAGACTTTGCAAGCGGAAAACCAACGCCTACTCGGTCGCAGCAAGCCGCGACCCTCTCTTGACAATCAAGCAAATACCACCTACGTCCCATCAACTATCACACGCCGCACAGCTGCCGTCTAACCGCGCTCCGCGCCGAATAACCTCCTAACCCCATAACCGCGCCGACGGCGCTTCTCATTTTCTTCCCCAAAATCTTGACAAATCGAAAATTTGTTTGTAACTTTGTGCCGTTTTAACGGAATGAACGTGGATAAGTTAGTTGATTTTAAATTACAATTAGCCGGCTTACCCCTTGGAAATCAAGAGTTTGACTACGTTGTCGACACTGAATTTTTCGCGAGAATGGATAGTTCCGAGATTCATTCAGGGTTAGTCAACGTGGCTATTAATGTCAACAATAGCCAAAATTGCTACACTCTCGACTTCGCGGTAACAGGCGACATTCAGATTACGTGCGACCGTTGTCTCGACGAGATGACTCACCACGTCGACGACAATTATCGACTGACTGTCAAAATCGGCGATAACGCCGCTGAAGATGCCGACGACGTCATCGTGGTCCCCAAGGACCAACGCGAAATCGACCTCGCACCATTCATCTACGACACTATCGCTCTCACTATTCCGATAAGACACGTCCACGCCGACGGCGAATGCAACAGCGACATGGAGCAACGCCTCCGCTCGCTCGACGCCGATGCCGACGTCAAAGACGATGACATTGTAAACAACGACCCCCGATGGGATGCATTGAGGGATTTATTGGATAACAAATAAAATAACATAACAAAATGGCACATCCTAAACGTAAACAATCGAAGACAAGAACAGCCAAGAGAAGAACTCACGACAAGGCTGTAGCTCCTACTTTGGCGCTTTGCCCGAACTGTGGCGCATGGCACATCTCTCACACCGTATGCGGCGAATGCGGATACTATCGCGGCAAAATCGCTATCGAGAAAGAGACCGCTCTCTAAATCGACCATATCAACTGTTGAGATAAGTAGGACGAACGTTTGCCGCTCGCTGCGGCGCCGTTCCGGCAGCGTAGCGCTTCAGGCGCGCGTTGCATACTACTACAAATCAGGTGTGCCAAAACGTATTGCTCGTTTTGACTCACCTAATATTTGTTAAAAAGAAGATAAAAAGATGTATAGTGCAAAAATCACCGGAATTGCCTCGTACGTTCCCGACTACGTGCTGACCAACGACGAACTTTCGCAGATGGTCGACACTAACGACGAATGGATTACCACTCGCGTCGGAATCAAAGAGCGCCGCATCCAAAAAGGCGAAGGCCTCGGTTCTTCCAACATGGGTAAAATCGCCGTTGAACGACTCCTGGCAAACACCGGAACCAATCCCGACGATATTGACTTGGTCATCTGCGCCACTTCAAACCCCGACTACCGTTTCCCGTCGACCGCATCGATTATCGCTCACAAAGCAGGGCTCAACAAGTGCTACGGCTACGACATCCAAGCCGCTTGCGCCGGTTTCATCGTGGCACTTCAAGCTGGTACTGCTTACGTGCGCGCCGGTATGTATAAAAAGGTTATCGTCATCGCTGCAGAAATGATGTCGAGTATGACTAACTACGACGACCGTACCACTTGTCCCCTCTTCGGCGACGCTGCCGCTTGCGTGCTCCTCGAACCGACTGAAGAACAAGGCGTCGGCGTTATCGACGGCGTGTTCCACGTCGACGGCGAAGGGCTGCCTCACTTGGTGATGAAAGCAGGTGGCTCCGCTTACCCGGCTTCGCACGCAACAGTCGATGCTCACGAGCATTTCGTCTATCAAGAAGGTCGTGCCGTATATCGTCACGCCGTGACCGATATGCTCACTTCGTCGCAAGACATCCTCAAGCGCAACAACTTGACCATCGACCAAATCGACTGGTTCATACCCCACCAAGCCAACCTCCGTATCATCGAAGCTGTTGGCTCGCGCCTCGGAATCGCCGACGAAAAAGTGCTCGTCAACATTCAATATCGCGGCAACACTTCGGCTGCCTCGATTCCTCTCTGCATCGACGAAAACAAAGACAAACTCAAGAAGGGCGACAAGCTCGTTCTAACCGCTTTCGGCGCCGGGTTTACCTGGGGTGCGATGTATGTGGTTTGGGACATTTAAAATCACTTCGTTTTCCCTTCAAAAAAATAACCTATCGTGCGGAACACGGCACAAGAACCTCGGCAACACGATTGCCCGTTCTTGAACCGTATTCCGCACTTTTCAAATACGAACGACAATGACTCACAAAGCAGGATTCGTTAACATCGTTGGAAACCCGAACGTCGGTAAGTCGACGCTGATGAACAACCTCGTCGGCGAGCGCCTATCTATCATCACCTCAAAGGCGCAAACAACTCGCCACCGCATCCTCGGTATCGTCAACGCCGACGACTATCAAATCGTCTTCTCCGACACCCCCGGCGTGCTCAAGCCGAAGTACAAACTCCAAGAGAGTATGCTCAACTTCAGCGAGTCAGCCCTCACCGACGCCGACATCCTTCTCTACGTCACCGACGTGGTCGAAAACGTCGACAAGCACAGCGACTTCATCGCTAAAGTCGCTAAAGAGAAAGTTCCTGTCTTGCTGGTTATCAACAAGATAGACCTCCTCAAGGGCAACGCCGACCTACTCGAAATCATCGACCGTTGGAAGGCGCTTCTCCCCGCTGCCGAGATTTTCCCCATGTCGGCGAAAGAAAACTTCAACGTCGCGAGCCTCATGACGCGAATCCTCGAACTGCTGCCGCCCTCGCCGCCTTACTTCGGCAAAGACGCCCTCACCGACAAACCCGCGCGTTTCTTCGTCACCGAAATTATCCGCGAAAAAATCCTCCTCGCCTACGATAAAGAAGTACCGTACGCAACCGAGGTTATCGTCGAAAAATACGACGAAAAGCCGAACTCTATCCATATCATGTCGGTAATCTACGTCGAACGCGACAGCCAAAAAGGCATCATCATCGGCCGCAACGGCGCTATGCTCAAACGCGTCGGAAGCGAGGCACGGCACGACATCGAAACTTTCTTCGGCAAAAAAGTGTTCCTCGAACTATTCGTCAAAGTCGAAAAAGACTGGCGAAATCGCGAAAACAAACTGCGCGCTTTCGGTTATATTGAACAATAATTATTAACAATCAAGCATTTAACAAACATCAGATATGGGAAGATTAGTCGCAATCGTAGGACGCCCGAACGTGGGTAAGTCTACTCTTTTCAACCGACTCACACAAACTCGCACGGCTATCGTCGACGACACTTCAGGCACAACTCGCGACCGACAATACGGCAAAGTCGATTGGTGCGGTCAAGAATTTTCAATTGTCGACACCGGCGGTTGGGTCGTCAACTCCGAAGACATCTTCGAAGGCGAAATCAACAAGCAAGTTAGCATCGCCATCGAAGAAGCCGACGTAATCCTCTTCGTCGTCGACGTGCGCAACGGCGTGACCGACCTCGACGACATGGTGGCGCAGATTCTTCGCCGCTCGAAAAAGCCTGTAATCCTTATGGCGAACAAAGCCGACACAAACGAATGGCAATACCAAGCCGCCGAATTCTATTCGCTCGGCTTGGGCGACCCGCTCTGCGTCTCCGCATCAACAGGCTCCGGTACAGGCGATTTGCTCGACGAAATCGTACGCCGATTCCCGCAAAAAGAAGAAGAGACCGTCGAAGAAAACATCCCACGTTTCGCCATCGTCGGACGCCCTAACGCCGGCAAATCGAGCATCATCAACGCCTTCATCGGCGAAGAACGCAACATCGTTACAAACATCGCCGGAACTACTCGCGACAGCATTTACACCCGCTACGACAAGTTCGGTTTCGACTTCTACCTCGTCGACACCGCCGGAATCCGCAAGAAAAACAAGGTGAACGAAGACATCGAATACTACTCGGTGATTCGAAGCATCCGCGCTATCGAAAACTCCGACGTCTGCATCCTGATGATCGACGCAACACGCGGAATCGAAGGCCAAGACGCTAACATCTTCTCACTCATCCACAAAAACAACAAAGGACTCGTCGTCTGCGTCAACAAGTGGGACCTCGTCGAAGACAAAAGCACCGACGCAATCAAGCACTTCGAAAACGCTATCCGTAACAAGTTTGCACCCTTCACCGACTTCCCCATCATCTTCACTTCCGCTATCACTAAACAGCGCATCTACAAGGTGATCGACACCGCCGTCGAAGTCTACAAAAACCGCAAACGCGTCATCCCCACTTCGCAACTCAACAACTACATGCAAGAAGTCATCGGCGCATATCCTCCGCCCGCCAACAAAGGTAAGTACATCAAAATTAAGTATGTAACAATGCTCAAAGAAGCGCGAATTCCCTCGTTTGTCTTCTTCTGCAACCTTCCGCAGTGGGTCAAAGAGCCCTACCGCCGCTACCTCGAGAACAAAATCCGCGAAAAGTGGGACTTCTCAGGCACGCCCATCAACCTCTTCATGCGCGAAAAATAGCGAAGCATAGGAGCCTGATTTACGACAAGATACACACCATCCGTAGGGTCGCGCCTCGGTGCGACCGGGTAGGCGATGGATATGTTCCGCACCCATGGTAGGTCGCAGCAAGCCGCGACCCTACAAACATCTCATAATCAATACAATAACCGCGCCGCAGGCGCCCTCTCCCTACTCAAACAGCGACGGGAGGCGGTCGATTAGGCGGAACGACAGTCGATGGTAGGGCGTCGTGCCATATTGCTCGATGGCGGCGCGGTGCGCTTTCGTCGGATAACCCTTATTGATGTTCCACGCATACTGCGGATATTCCTCGTGGATGCGCTTCATAAACTCGTCGCGGTGCGTTTTGGCGAGAATCGACGCCGCCGCGGTGCTCATCATCTTGCCGTCGCCCTTGACGATACACTCGTGACCGATACCGCTATACGGCTTAAACCGGTTGCCGTCGATGAGCAAAAATTCCGGCCGCACCTTGAGCGCATCTATCGCGCGGTGCATGGCAAGAATCGAAGCATTCAGGATGTTGATTCGGTCGATTTCCTCAGCCGTGACGATGCCCACAGCCCACGCCAGCGCGTCGCGCTCGATGATAGGGCGTAGACTGTCGCGGCGCTTCTCCGACAACTGCTTGGAGTCGTTGAGCAACTCGTTCGTATACCCTTCGGGAAGGATCACCGCCGCCGCAAAAACCGGTCCTGCCAGGCATCCGCGACCCGCTTCGTCGCACCCGGCTTCCAACCTCCCCGGCTCTAAATATGGAAGTAGCATTAATGATGACGTTTTATGATATAACTAAACAGCGACAGGAAGGCGTCTTTCGCCTCGCTGTCGGCGTACGGCGAGAGCAGGCTGCATGCCTCAGTGCGGATGCGCTCCATCGTCTGATAGGCGTAGTCGATGCCGCCTTCCGCCTTGGCAAACTCGATAAGCGTATCTATTTCGGCGTCGCTCAGCGAATCGTTGTTCAGCAGGCTACGCATCGCCTCGGCTTGCTCTGTCGGGCGTTGCAGCGCGTAAATCAGCGGCAGCGTCACCTTGCCTTCGCGCAGGTCGTTGCCCGTCGGTTTACCCACTTTTTCGTCGCTGAAATAGTCGAAAATATCGTCTTTGATTTGGAAACACAGTCCGAGTTTTTCCATAAAAGTGGCGAGCGTCGCGATGTCGGCTTCGGTCGCTCCGGCGGTGTAGCCGCCAACCTCCACGCAACTGCGGAAGAGCGATGCCGTTTTGCGCCCGATGATGCTGAAATAACTCTCTTCGGTGATGTTATGTCGGCGCGCTATGTCGATTTGGTCGAGTTCGCCCGTCGACAGCGTTTTGCCGAGTTCCGAAATCGACGAAATCACGCGCAAATCGCTCGTCGAGATGGCGCATTGCAGCGCGTTGCTCACAAAATAGTCGCCCGCAAGCACCGCTATGTGGTTGTCCCAGATACTGTTAACCGTCGGACGTCCGCGGCGCATGCGCGTCTCGTCGATGACGTCGTCGTGTATAAGCGATGCATTGTGAAGCAGTTCGATTGATGCCGCTCCCGAAATAACTTTCTCGTTGACGTTGCCGAAAAATTTCGCGCTCAGTATCACGATGATGGGCCGTATCTGCTTGCCTTTCGACTGCAGATAGGTCTCTACTACGTTGTTGAGCAAGTCGCTCGGGCTGTGAAGAGCGGCACGCATTCGCTCGTTCAGGCTATTTATCTCGGGGGATATCGATGCTCGTATGGTTTCAAATGTCGTCATGTTAACCTTTTATGTCACAAAATTACTAATATTTGTGTTATTTCCGCAATTTCCCGGCGTAATAATTCGTATTTTGCACAAAATTTTGTACTTTTATCGGATATTTTACCAAAACATATGGACAAAAAGAAACTATTCCTGCTTGATGCTTACGCTTTGATATTCCGTGCGTATCACGCTTTGAAATATGCGCCGCGGTTCACCTCGAAGGGCATGAACACCTCGGCTATCTTCGGTTTTGTGAACACTCTCGAGGAGGTGCTCCGCAAGGAGAATCCCTCGCACATCGCCGTCTGCTTCGACCCGCCGGGTCCGACGTTCCGCCACGAAATGTATCCCGAATACAAAGCCGGCCGCGAGGCAACGCCCGAAGACATCCGCATCGCAGTCCCATACATCAAAGACATTATTCGCGCAATGCGAATTCCTATCGTCGAAGTCGAAGGCTACGAGGCTGACGACGTCATCGGCACGCTCGCTCGAGCAAGCGTCGACGGCGGTTTCGACACATATATTATGTCGTCCGACAAAGACCTCAGCCAACTCGTCACCGACACCATCAAAATCTACCGCCCGGGCATGCGCGGCGCCGCTCCGGAGGTGCGAGGCATTGCCGAAGTGTGCACCGTGTTCGGAATCGACCGCCCGAGCCAAGTCATTGACATCCTGGCGCTTATGGGCGACAAAGTCGACAACATTCCCGGATGCCCCGGCGTCGGCGAGGTCACCGCTTCGAAACTCATCAAAGAATTCGGCTCGGTCGAAAACCTCATCGCAAACACCGACCGCCTGAAGGGCGCGCTCAAGAAAAAGGTGGAAGACAACGTCGACAACATCCGCTTTTCGCGAACGCTCGCCGAAATCAACACGCAAGCGCCGGTCGAAATCTCTTGCGACCAACTTGCACGTCAACCGCTCGACGCCGACGAGTTGCGCCGAATTTTCGATGAACTCGAGTTCAAGTCGCTCGCCGCACGAATCATCGGCGACGCTGCGCCCGCAACCGCTCCCGCGACGCCTAAAGCAAAGCCGAAACCCGCTAAGACTCAACCCGTTATGGGTTCGCTATTCGACGACCTGTTAGAGCCGGAAGCCGACGAAATCACCATAGAAGGGCAACTCGAAGGCGAATTCGTCTTCGCCGACAGCGCCAACGTCGAGCGTCTCGTCGACGAAGCCACAGCCCTCGGCACGTTCGGTTTCTACTGCGTAACCACTGCCGCCGACGCCATGAATGCCGCTCTCAAAGGCATCGCCGTCGCCACCTCGCCGTCGCGCGCTTTCTACCTCAACTACGCCGGCAACGAACCGCTCGTCGAGCGCATCCTCAGCTGCAAAGCCACGAAAGTGGGCAACGACGTCAAGCGCGACATCATCGTGGCACGCCGTCACGGAATCGCATTCGCCGAACCGTTCTACGACACCGCCATCGCGCACTACCTCCTGCAGCCGGAGATGAACCATTCGCTCGAGCGCATCGCCGAAATCTACCTCGCCGAGCAACTCCCGCAAATCGCGCTGCCGCCGACGGCGAAAAAGTCGTTCGACTACGCCGCCGAACTCGCGCCCGACGAATACTTCAACGTCGCTTGCGCCTACGCTGCCGCTAACCTGCGACTCCGCTCGCGTTTCGACGAACTCCTCGCTAAAGAGGATATGACCAAACTGCTCAACGACATCGAGTTTCCGCTCGTGCCGGTTCTCGCCGACATGGAAATGACCGGCGTGCGAATCGACACCGACGCTCTTCGCGCTTATTCCCAGACGCTTACAGCATCGCTGAACGACATCGAAGCGGAGTGCCAACAACTCGCCGGAACGCCGTTCAACGTCGGTAGTCCCGCCCAAGTCGGCGAAATTCTCTTCGACCGACTCAAAATCGACGACAAGGCGAAGAAAACCGCTCGCGGACAGTATTCTACTACCGAAGAGGTGCTCGAACATCTACGAATGCGCCACCCGATTGTCGGCAAAATCCTCGAATATCGAAAACTCAAAAAACTCCTGTCGACCTACGTCAACGCCCTGCCTTTGCTCATCAACCCGGCGACCGGTAAGATTCATACCACTTACAATCAGACGGTTACAGCCACCGGACGCCTCTCGTCGACAAACCCGAATCTGCAAAACATTCCGATTCGCAACGAGGAAGGTCGCGAAATCCGCAAGGCGTTTATCCCCGACGACGGGCACGTGTTCTTCTCTGCCGACTACTCGCAAATCGAACTCCGACTGGTTGCCAACATGAGCCGCGACAGTTCGATGGTCGACGCCTTCCTCGCCGGCGAAGACATCCATCGCGCTACCGCCGCAAAAATCTTCCACGAACGCATCGACGACGTCACCGCCGACCAGCGACGCAAGGCGAAAACCGCCAACTTCGGCATGATTTACGGAATCTCCGCTTTCGGGCTCAGCGAACGCCTGCAAATTCCGCGCGCGGAGGCTAAAGCGATAATCGAAGGCTATTTTACCACCTTCCCCGGAGTGCGAAAATACATGGACGACTGCATCGAACGTACCCGCTCGACGGGCTACGTCACCACGATGTTCGGCCGCCGACGCATCCTACCCGACATCAACTCGCGCAACGCCGTCGTCCGCGGTTAT
>JAQXVL010000189.1 GCA_029224905.1 Bacteroidales bacterium | reverse complement strand
TCGTCGGTACTTACCGTGGTGTGCAACCTGATTTTCGCGCCGATTTGCATCTTTGTCTTCGAGTGGGGCATGCGCGGCGCCGCCATCGCCACCATCGCTTCGCAAGCCGTCGGGCTCGTGTGGGTGCTCTGCCACTTCCTCAACCGACACACATTCATACGCTTCCACCGAGCAAGTCTTCACCTGCGCAAACGCTTGATAAAGAACATATTCAGTATCGGTATGTCGCCGTTTTTCATGAACGTCTGCGCCTGCCTGGTGACAATATTCATCAACAATCGCCTGCTCACCTACGGCAACGACTACTCCGTCGGCGCCTTTGGCATAGCCAACCGCATGCAGATGCTCTTCGTGATGGTCGTCTTGGGCATTGCCCAAGGCATGCAACCCATCGTGGGCTACAACTACGGCGCCTCGCAGTACGACCGCGTGCGCCGCGCACTTCGCTACGGCATCATCGCCGGCGTCGCCGTCACCACAACCGGTTGCATCCTCGGAACCGGCTTCCCGAGCGTGTTTGTCGGCATGTTTACCGACGACCCGATGCTCGTTCCGCAGTCGGAATTCGCCTTGCGCATCGCCGTGCTGATGTTCCCCTTCGTCGGCGCACAAATCATCACCTGTCAATTCTTCCAATCGATAGGGAAAGCCAAAGCCGCACTCTTTCTGTCGCTGTCGCGGCAACTCGTTTTCCTCCTGCCGGGAATCGCCCTTCTGCCGCTCTTCTTCGACGTCGACGGCGTCTGGTATAGCATGCCCGTCAGCGACTTTCTCGCAACAATCCTCGCCATCTGGCTACTCGCCAGAGCACACGTGTAGAGCGGAGCGTAGCTCCGCGGTTATTCGGCGCAGAGCGCGGTTAGGAGGTTAAGAGGTTAATCGGCAGCTTGCGCTGCGTGTAATAGCCGGATGGTGACGTTTTAACCTTCTAACCGCATCGCAGATGCCGAGTAACCGCTGCGATAGCAGCCGAATAACCGCATCGCAGATGCCGCCTAACCGCGCCGGAGGTGCTTCTCTTACCTCTTACCTATCCACTGATTTACTTTTTTTGTTGAAAACACACTAATCGGGGTGTTTTTGCGTTATATTTAGTAGGCAAAGGAATGCCTATCAGAAAAATGACGAAACGTATTTTGACATATCTTGTTGTGCTGCTGATGTTTACGCTGCCGGTCGGGGTTGCTGCCCAGGACGGCAGGACTGCGTATAACTTTCTGAACACGACGACGTCGAGCCATGCTTACGGTCTCGGCGGCACGAACATTTCTATCATCGACGACGATATTAACCTCTACGAGCAGAACCCGGCGCTTCTTGGCTCGGAAGTGGATATGCAGTTGGGATTCAGTTATATGCGCTATCTGGGCGGAAGTAACTATGCGTCGGTGCGTTTCGGCAAGGAGGCGGGCGAACACGGTGCATGGGCTGCCGGAGTGCAGTATTTCGGCTACGGCAAGATGACGGGCTACGACGAGGCGGGCATTGAAACCGGGTCGTTCAGTCCGCGCGACATCGCCGTGACGGGCTCGTATAGCCACGACTTCAGCGAACGAGTGCGCGGCGGTGCGTCGTTGAAGATGATTCAGTCGAGTTATGAGCAATATAACGCTTTCGCTATCGGCGTAGATCTTGGTGTGAACTATTATAACCCCGACAAAGACTTGTCGCTCTCGGCGGTGGCTAAGAATCTTGGCGGTCAGGTGAAGCGTTTTGCCGATAGTTACGACCGCTTGCCGTGGGACATTCAGTTAGGCTACACGCAGTCGCTCCACAACGGTCCGTTCCGCGTGTCGATTACGGCAACTAACCTCACTAAGTGGAAGTTACCTTACTATAAACGCGTCGACGACAATGACCCGAACTCCGCGCTCGAATTGAAAGACGGTTTTGCGAGCAATCTGTTTCGCCACCTGATTTTCGCCCTCGAATACGCTCCATCGGAGAAGTTTTACCTCGGTTTGGGCTATAATCACAAGACGAAGACCGATATGACAACGGCGTCGCGCAACTTCCTGTCGGGCTTTTCGGCGGCTGCCGGACTGAACACGCAGAAACTCCGTGTGGGCATTGCTTTTGCACAGCCGCACATCGGCGGAACGACGTTTATGGTCAATTTTTCGACAAATCTCTACGAATTTAAATAGATATGGAAAAGAAACGCATCACTATAGCCTTCGACGGATTTTCGTCGTCGGGCAAAAGCACAATGGCAAAGACGTTGGCAAAGCGAATCGGCTATGCCTATATCGACACTGGCGCAATGTATCGCGCCGTGACGCTCTACTGTCTTGAGAACGGGCTCTTCGATGGCACGACGCTCAACGAGGAGGCGCTTCGCGAGCGTATGCCGGAGATTGCCATCACGTTTGCCGTCGACGCCGACGGACGGTCGGTGACGATGCTCAACGGCCGCAATGTGGAGACTGAGATTCGCCAAATGCCTGTGTCGTCGAAAGTTAGCATCGTGGCGGCGGTGCCGTTTGTGCGCCACGCCTTGGTGCGCCAACAGCAGCAGATGGGCGCGGGCGGCGGAATCGTTATGGACGGCCGCGACATCGGAACCGTGGTGTTTCCCAACGCCGAGATGAAGGTCTATGTCAACGCTTCGGCGGAGACTCGTGCGCGTCGTCGCTACGACGAACTCCGCGCAAAAGGCGACACGTCGGTGACTTACGAAGAGGTGTATCGTAACGTGTGCGAGCGCGACTACATCGACACTCATCGCGAAGAGACGCCGCTGCGTCGCGCCGACGATGCCGTAGAACTCGACAACTCGAATATGACTATCGACGAGCAAAATCAGTGGCTCTTAGACCTCTATAATTCAATCGTAGAAAAGCAATAGCGCTATGGCTGTTCGCATCGAAATCGACAAGGATTCAGGCTTTTGCCCGGGTGTGGTTTCGGCAATCCGCAAGGCTGAGGAGGAACTCGACAAGTCGGGCAAACTCTTCTGCCTCGGCGACATCGTTCACAACTCAAAAGAGGTTGAGCGGCTGAAACAGAAAGGATTAGTCACGATAACGCACGATGAATTGCGCGAACTACATAACGTCAAAGTGCTTCTGCGCGCACACGGCGAGCCGCCCGAAACCTACCGCATCGCCCGTGAGAACGGCATAGAAATCATCGACGCCACGTGCCCCGTAGTGCTGAAGTTGCAGCAGCGCATCAAGAAGTCGTATTCTGCAGAGGCACGTCCGCAAATCGTGATTTACGGCAAACTCGGGCATGCCGAAGTGAACGGACTCGTCGGTCAAACCGACGGCAACGCCATCGTTGTTGAAGGCGTCGAGGGCATCGACAACATCGACTTCAGCCGCGACATTGTGCTCTATTCGCAGACCACGAAGTCGCTCGAAGGACTACAGCAAATCGAGGCGGAGATACGCCGCCGGCAACCGCAAGCGTCGTTTGAGTGTCACGACACGATTTGCCGCCAGGTAGCCAACCGAATGCCGCGGATACGTCGATTCGCCACCGAGCACGAGTTGGTGCTTTTCGTGAGCGGTCGCAAGAGCAGCAACGGCATGATACTCTTCAACGAGTGCGTAGCCGCCAACCCGAATACACATATCATTTTCGGCGAAGACGACATTCAGCCGGAGTGGCTCGACGGAATTTCGACCATCGGCATCTGCGGCGCAACGTCAACGCCCTCATGGCTAATGAACAATGTCAAGAAAAAAGTCTCCGATATCCTTGCCGATAGATAACTGCGACCGCCCGCTGAAGTTTATCGATGACCTTCGCCGGATTTTCAAAATCACCGCCGACGAAGAGCGTACGATTCGCGAACAGTTGACCTATAAACTCTATCCTAAGGGCTACGTCATCGACGGCCCTAACGAAATCCTGCAGAATCGGTTTTACATCATCAACGGCGTTGCGCGGACCTATTATATCTACAAGGGACGCGAGTTCAACTATTCGTTTTCGTTCAACGACCAATTCGTCTTGCCTCCGTTGACGGTGCACGGCAAAGGCGAGAAGATATTCATCCAATTTCTTACGGATACGGAGTTGTGCCACATCACGCCACGCGCTGCGGCGCGCGAGAATCTGCCGATACTGGACACGCGCGAGTTTCAGTCGTTTGTCAACCTGGCGTTGATTGAGCAGCTGAAGTATATGGAGGAGGTTATGTACATGCTTCGAATGGAGGCGGCAGACCGCTATCGATGGGTGCTGGAGAAGTATCCGCAGATACTTGAGGCGGTGTCGCTGACGCAGTTGGCGTCGTTTCTCAACATCACGAAAGAGACGCTCTATCGCATCCGCTCGGGGAAGTATTAGGCGCCTGCGGCGCGGTTAGACGGCAGCTGGCGCTGCGGTTAGACGGCATCTTCGCTGCGGTTATTTGGCAGCATGCGGCGCGTGGAATTGCCGGATGGGGCTAATTCATCCACTCTCAAATCAGTAAGTAAATTTAACAGTCTATTATTCGTATAAATCAAATAGAATCCGTACTTTTGCAACACTAGAACCCGCCAAGCCTCTCAACGATGCTCAAATGAGCGGGTCGTTTTTTATTCATCCGGTGATTTCGGCGATTTTTGCGCTCATTTTGCATTTTTTATATCAAAAAACTTGCAAAGCACAAACACAAGCAGTACTTTTGCAATACTAGAACCCGCCAAGCCTCTCAACGATGCTCAAATGAGCGGGTCGTTTTTTTATTATCCATGATAACAAGAATACCGTTTAGCAAACCATATAAAGACGAAAGTGAATTAGTCGCTTTGCTTCAGGCTCGAGGATTGGCAATAACCAACCAAAGCAAGGCGCAGCATTACCTTGCACACATTGGATATTATCGTTTGTCAGCTTATATGTATCCTCTCTTGCGTGTGCCGAAAGAGCAACATATCTACAAGAGTGGCTCCACTTTCAGCAAGGTAATGATGTTGTATCGTTTTGATAAGAAACTCCGTCTCCTTCTTTTTAACGAGATAGAAAAGATTGAAGTGGCAGTACGCAGCGCTATTATCAAGCATGGATGCGAGGTTACTAACGACCCATTCTGGATTACTAACCCTGCCAATTTCTCAAATCCCGTAAAGTTTGTAAAAACTTTGCGACTCATTGAGCACGAATTAGACCACTCTAAAGAGGAATTTATCACGCATTTTAAAGAAACCTATTCAGACCCATATCCTCCGGCGTGGATGCTCTTGGAAATATTACCTTTGGGTGTTGTTACGAATATTTACTCTAATATCAAGAAAAAGAGAATTAAAAAGCTTGTGTCACAGTCGTTTGGCTTACAGGTAGATCCTTTCGAATCTTGGATGACAATTATTACACTGACAAGGAATACTTGTTGTCATCATGCTCGCGCCTGGAATAAGGTGTATACAATCCGAGCCACGATGCCTAATCGTTTCACACGTCCCTGGATTACTATGCCAACTAATCCGCTACGTATATATTTCAATATGTGTATTATCAAATATTTTCTCAACATAATATCTCCCGGCAACGATATGCTTCTAAAGATGCAGACGCTTTTTGCTGAATATCCGGAAGTAGACCTTGGCGCATTAGGATTCCCGTTAGGTAACTGGCAAGACGAACCACTCTGGCAGGACTGAATGTTAGCGGTCGCACCGAGGCGCGACGCTACTGTGTTGATAATCAGTGTACCGGATGATATATAACGACCAAAGGCTGCCCCTCGGCAGCCTTTGGTGTGTTTAGAACCGTTTGTTCGGTTGATTATTCCTTAGGATAAATCATAAATTCGAGTTCGTTTCCGGCGTCGATGATTGTTTTGAGCGCCTTGACGATTTTGTCTTTCGTGATACCGTCGACAGCAGCTTGATACTGAGCATCGTAGTCGTAGCCGTCTTCAGCAGCGATTTTGAGCACTTTGCTCCAGTAGCTGTTAGAGATGTGCTTCTCGGGAATGTTCTTCTTGAGGTTTTCGACGGTTTTGCTGAATTGGTCGTCGGTGATGCCTTTTTCAAGAATACCGTTTATTCCTTCGCGAACGAGTTCGAGCAGACGCGGCGCTTGTTGTACGTTGGTGTCGAAAGTCACCAAGAGGCGATGTCTTTCTTTCGGCTTGTCGTTGCAGTTAGCCACGACGCCTGCGCCATACGTACCGCCTTCTTCCTCGCGGAGAGTTTCGGTGTAGGTCATGTCGAGGATGTAGTTAGCAGCTTCGAGCAAAACGGCGTTTTCGACGCTATAGGGAGCGAGTGCGTTGTAGATGACGTAGCATTTGCACTTGGGCGTTTCCATCTGTACGGGCTCGTGAACAACGGTTTTGCCTTTGGGCGATTCGATGTTGTTGTCGACCCATTTAACGGCTTTTTTGCCTTTTTCGATAGAGCCGATATACTTCTCAACGAGCGGGCGAAGAGTTTGTTCGTCGACGTTACCAACGACGTAGAGCGTAGCACCATCGGCGCCGTTGAAGAGTTGCTTGTAGACTTTCTCGAGCGTAGCGAGGCTGATTTTGTCAACTGTTTCGCTGCTGATGATTTGGCGACGCGGGTTGTTGCAGTAGAGGCTCTTGTAGAGGAGTTGTTGAGCTACGAAGTCGGGTTGCTTCTCGAGGTTGGGGAGGAGCGACTTGATTTGCGAAAGGCCGATGTTGAACTCGTCGGCGTCGAAACGCTGTTTCGTGTAGTTGAGGTAGATGAGTTGGAAAGCTGTTTCGATGTCTTTGGGCGTTGTAGAAGCCGAGATACCGCTTTCGAGTTGTTCGATGTAGGGCGTAACTTGGACGTTTTTGCCGGCGAGCATCTTTTTGAGTTTAGTGCCGGGGATGTCGGCAACGCCCTTGTTAGTGGTGTATAAATACCAGATGTCTCCGTCGAGCGAGGGGATGTCGGCTACGTCGACGAGCGAAGCGCCGCCTTGTTTAACGTAGTTGATGAGCACTTGGTCTTTCTTGTAGTCGGTTTTGAGGTAAACGACTTTAGTTCCGTTGTCGAGCGTCCATTCAGCAGCGCCATATTGACCCTTGCCGAGTTCTTTGACAGTTGTAAGTTTGCCACCGGCGAGTTGCGAAGCGTCGAGGAGCGGCTCGTTGGAAGTTTCTTCGACGGGAGCGGCGATTTCGGAAGCCTTAACTTCTTCGATGATTGCTTGCAGTTCAGCCTCAGTGGGGTTAGTCAAGCCTTCGCGTTCGGGACCGGTGTAGAACACAACCATATTGTTGTCGGTGATGAGTTGCTTAACAACGCCGTTGAACATGTCGAGCGGAAGTTGTTGGCAAATCATTTGCGCATATTGGAGTTCGGTTTGCGGGTCGAGGAGCGTTTCGTTTTGGAAGAAGTGTTGAAGAATCGGGCGGATGAAGTCGGGATTCTTGCGAGTTTCAGCCGCAGTAGCTTCTTTTTCGAGTTCGCTGATGAGTTTGGTTGTAGCGCGTTCGTATTCGCCTGCGGTGAATCCGTAGCGTTTGAGTTTTTCAACTTCTACCAAGAGAGCGCGGAAAGCGCGAGCATATTCGCCGTCTTTGAAAGAAACGCTTGCCTGAGTAGCCTCGCAGTAGTTCGACACTTGGTCGACATAGAGATCGCCATTGAAGAAGGGAGCGTCGGGTTGAGCTTTGATGTCGTTAAAGCGCTCTTGCATACCGTAGTAGAGGATGCTTTTCATAATTTCGGGCAAGACGCCGCCTTGGAGCGTGTTGCGATATTCGAGCGGAGTGGGTTCGCTCTTCCAGAGTACGTCGATGTTCGACGAAGTAGCTTCTTTGTCGGTAGCGATTCCGATGAGCGGTTTGTCGTTGTCGGGAATTTTAACGACGGGTTTAGCTTTGGGATTTTCCGCTTTGGGGATGTCGCTGAAGATTTGTTTGATTTTGCCTTCGATTTCGTCGACATTGATGTCGCCGACAACGATAAGTGCTTGCATGTCAGGGCGATACCAAGTGTGGTAGAACGACGTAAGGCTTTCGGGTTTGAACGTCTTGAGTTGTTCTTCCGAGCCGATGAGGGTGCGCTTAGCGTAGGGCGTACCGGCGAAGATGAATTGGTTGAAGCGCATAAAGTTACGCCAGCCGGCATTGTTGCGAGTACGTTTTTCTTCGATAATCACACCGCGTTCGGCATCGATTTCCTTGGGGTCGCAAGTCACGAAGTGTGAATAGTCGTGCATGATGAGCAAGCAGGAGTCGACCACGCCGGCTTTTTCCAACGGAATGTTGTTGAGCATGTAGGTGGTTTGTTCAAGCCCTGTAGCAGCGTTGATGTTACCGCCGAATTCGGCGCCGATGCTTTGGAGATAGTTGAGGATTCCCTTGCCGGGGAAGTTCTTTGTTCCGTTGAAACACATGTGTTCGAGGAAGTGCGCAAGGCCGTCTTGGTCATCTTCTTCCTGGAAAGCGCCTACGTTAGTAGCGAGATAGAATTCGCAGCGCTTGGCAGGTTTGTCGTTTTGACGGATGTAGTAAGTCATGCCGTTTTCCAACTTCCCGATACGGATAGTTGAGTCGGTTGGCAGCGGTTGGAGTTGCTGTCCAAATGCGGGCAATACGAATAATAAAGCGATTGCCGCTAAGAGTAGTTTCTTCATATTTAAACGTTTAAAAAAATTCTCAATCTCTCATTGAAACCGCGGCAAAGTTAATACATTAAAAATGAAAACCCAAAATTCTCGGCGGATTTGTTTTGGCGTTTTCGCAGGGATTGGCTAATTTTGTGGTATAAATTTGCTGACTATGAAAAAACTATATGTCATACTTTTAGCGTTGAGTTTTTGCGTCGGGATGCAAGCCGAGACGTATGTGGTTAATTCCGCGCTGACGTGGGAAGTACTTGCCAAGCGCGCCGCTGCGGGCGAGACCTTCCGCGGCGATGTGTGGGACTTGCGCGCCGACATAAGCATCGACGTGGCAACCATACCGAGTTTTGCGGGGACCATCGAGGGCAACGGACATACGGTGACTTCGAATCGTCCGCTCATCGACGTACTCGAGTCGGGCGGGTGCGTGAAAGACCTGAGTAAGGAAGGCATGGCGGCATATTGGGGCACGTACGGGTGCATCGTCGACGAAGTAGCCGGCACGGTGCTGCGTTGCAAAAACTATAGTAACTACAAGATAATATCCTACACCGACTACATCATAGCCGGCGGCATCGCAGGTAAAGTGCTCAGCACGGGAAGCGTTATCAACTGCGAAAACCACGGCAGTATCAACGGCACCACGCAAGACGAAACGCTTGTCTACTTTCCGCGCGTGGGCGGCATTGTCGGGTGGAATTTAGGAACCGTGATGGGCTGTGTCAACGCGGGCGACGTGACGGCGAGTGCCGATGCCAACGTGTCGTGCGGCGGCATTGTCGGGCATTTGGAGAGCGGCAGCGTGAGTTTCTGCACCAACTCGGGCAACGTATCGTCGACGCTCACGTCGGAAACCGTCACGTCGACGAAAGTGTTTCAGCGCACCGGCGGAATTGTGGGAAGAAGCGGCAACGCGCGCATCGACGCCTGTGTCA
>JAQXVL010000188.1 GCA_029224905.1 Bacteroidales bacterium | reverse complement strand
TTTTAAGCCAAAATTAAAAAATACGAGATTTTGAAAATTAGATAAATCGCTGAAATACAACATCAAAAAATTACCCGATTCGGTCACGAATCGGGTAAGGGGAGCTATGTCCTTTTTCGAATGTTAAATGAAAGAGCCGTGCCCAAGCGGTGAGTTTTAGGTCTATGGTTTGAGGCTGTTGTGGGTTATATGTCAGAGCAACGACCATCCTTAATCATTAACCAAGGCAAAGCCATTGGCTAATGATTGCAGCCTTACACTGTTAAATCCATGAGCTCTGCCGTTGTTTTACGGCAAGTGATTCGCTAAGCAAACGTATAAATTCTTTCATCGAATGTTTGTGGTATGTGTCTTTGAGGATGTGAACGCATCCGGTCATATCGTTGTACGGCACGTCAAGTGGGATAGCTTTCACTTCGTGTTCGTTGTAGATTGTGTCTTCTGCCAGAATGGTTACGAAGTGCGTTTGGCGAATCAGTTTAAGCAGAATGTTCACCTCATTCAGTTCGATACAAATGTGGAAGTGGCTATCGTTGTGAACGATGCTGTCGAAAGCGTTTCGTGCTTGCAAGCCTTCTGACGGTAAGGCTAAGTCGTATTTTTCCAGTTCTGTCATCGAAATTTTTTCCTTCGAAGCGAGAGCGTGGTTAGTTGATACAACGGCAGCTAACCTGTTCTGGAACAATGTGTGCGATTCAACGTCAGCGGGCTGCCGGGAGGGCTTGAAGGCGAGGACGAAGTCTAATTCATGTTTTGCAAGAAGTTCCATTAGCTCGTTCATCGGTTTATAGATGACATTAAGCTTTATTCGCGGATAGATTTTCAAGAAGGTGATTACCGTTTCTGTCAGTATTGGACTGAAAGAATAGGTAACTCCTATGTTCAGCGAACCTGCCGACAGTTTCTTCAAATCGTGTATGCGGTCGACACAGGTTTCGGCATCGTGGATGGTTTGCAGGGCGAATGGCAACATTTCCTCTCCGGCTTCAGTGAGACTGATGGAATGGCTGTTGCGGATGAAAAGTTGTACGTCAAGCTCCTCCTCTAATTGCCTGACTTGTTGCGAAAGCGAACTTTGTGCGATGTTCATTGCCTTAGCTGCGTCTGAAAAATTTAATGTTTCAGCGGCTTTTACGAAATATTTTAGCTGTCTTAGTTCCATAAAAGTTTTTTAGTTTGTTTTATCTTGTGGCGGTAAATGAAATTTTCTTGAAGAGGAAGACTGGAACAGTAGCCCCGATTACCATGCATAACACGATAAAAATGCAAGTCAGCCCGTTGTAAGCCAACTGATTGAAATAATAGGCGAAAGCACCTTCTTGCGTGCAGAATAAGCAAGAAAGAAGAGCCTCTGTCGTGCCGTAGGCATACATACCCGGTATCATAGGTAAAAGTGCCGGGAAAAAGCACACTTCAGCGGGGCACTTGATGCGAGGCGCCAGTAATACGGCAAGCAATCCGATGGTGAACGAAGCCAAAGCGCTTGCCGGTATAATGTGCATTGCCGGCCAGTCGGGCAATGTTAGGACGTAGCGTATCGAATGTCCTATAGCTGCAATCAACCCGCATGTCATGTAGGCACGCCGTGGGCTGTTGCTGATACTTGAAAAGCCTATTGCAGCTATTGCCGCAAACAATCCGTCTTCAAAAACATTAATTAGAATATCGTAGAACATTTTTTTGTCGATTTAATCAAAACCATTTCATTCCTAATATTAGCATTCCGGCGCACAGTCCTGCCGACAAGCATGCGGTAAGAATAGCCGCATCCATAAATCGGCTGAATGCGCACAGGTAGTGACAGTAGAGCATATCGCTGACCGCATTCATGTAAGGTACACCGGGTATTAGATATAGTACACTTGTTCCGAGTGCAATTTCCGGAGTGCTACCGATGCCGAATATATGACCTGCAGCGCTGAAGGTGGCTGAAAAGAACGAGGCACAAAGGAACGTGAGTCGTACGTCGAACCGCTCCTCCAGCATTATCTGTTTCAGCCTGAAGCCGAGAAGTGTTGAGAAAAAGACAATCAGCATAGCTGTTACGTCCCCGCCGAAAAGCCTGCAGAATGAGGCATTTGCCATGCTTGTAAGTAGTAGTACTTCCGTCCTGCCTGTCGGTGGTGTCTTGCAGATGATTTTGAAGCGGCTCTCTGCAGTCTGAAAATCAAGATGATTGTCTGCCACTTCCCAACTGAGTCGGCTGAGCAACGCGTTGATGTGGAAGCTTATGCCAGAGTCGGCGGTCTTGCGTACAGCTATGTCTCGTCGGGATTCATCTTCGCCCCATACCCAAACGTATACATGTGTTGGCATAATTGATATGTCGAAACCATAGCCGAATGCACTTGCCATTCGCCGAGTATTTTTCTCTGTGCGAATGCAAGTGGCACCTGAACCCAACAATAGCGAGGCATAGTCGGCAAGAAAAGCGGCAGTTCGCTGCATGTCGGCATCGTTGGACATTCCTCCTGTACTATTAATCTTCGAAATCGTCATCTTCTTTATCTCCGGGTACGTAAAACATCTCACTTTCTTTGCCTATTTCAATAACGTGATGGGGTCGATTACCGGCTTTGTGATGCCTCTCACCGAAATATCTTTCTACGGTTCTGAACACGAATGCAAACAATAGTACTCCCACTATTGCGCACCATACAATCATTGGTTGGCTCATAATCTTTCGTCATTTTATTAATTCGCTGCAAAAGTATAACAGTATTGACGCCAACGAAAGTCTTTATCACGGATATTTCCGATAGTTGTTATCGGAAATATATATAGTTCATCCTTCGAAAATACGATATTTCGTTTGTGATGTTATCGTTTTTGAACGATAGTAAAGGGCTGCGCCGTGAAAATCGTGTGCAAGGAAATGTCGGAGAAATTTTTACGCCAAAAATCCTTTGCAAATATTCGGCAAATTCTTCCATAAATATCCCTTATCAATTAAGCCGCTTTTTGTGAATTTTAGCAGTCGCTTGCAATGATTTCCCAAAAACCGCTTCTTTTTCCGTTCTTACGTTCAATAATGCCTTTTTCGGTAAGATTTACTGTGATTGTTTTTATTGTTCTCTCAGATTTGCCTATATGCGTAGCGATTTCTTTTTGCGTTGCTTTAGGATGTTCTCTCAAGAAGTTTAGCACTGCAATTTCTTCCAAAGTGCAATTCAAAGTGCAAATTTTGCACTTTGGAGCAGTTACGCTTACTGTTTTTGCACTTTGAAAACGGCTAATCTTTTTTGTCGCCGGTGATGTCGGTTGCGGTAGCGCGAATTTGTCGGCGGGTGATTTGTAGTTTCTTCGAATAGTAGAGGCGCATATCTTCGGCGTGTTTAAGTTCCGCTTTCTTTGTGGCGTAGTCGTATGTAGTTGCGATTTCCGCCTTAGTGCGGTCGGTGAGTGCTATTTGCGTCGATTTTCTGCCGCAAAAACTAAGGGCGAGCTTTTCGTTGCGATTGGCAGCGATAAATTGGCAGAATGTGTCGCACTTTTCTTTCGAGAACGTAACCATTTCAACTTGTGTAGAGCCGTCGCGGAATCGGTAGTTGTTGGCGTTGTCCTGCGGAACTACGCCGGTTTCGACTTGTCCGTTTGTGCCGCTAACGCGCAGCGAGGTGTGCCCTACAGCGTTGCCGTAGAGCGAAGATAGCAGGTAGATGTCGCCGGCTTCGTTGATGCGAGGCTCGATGCCGGTTGCCTTGACGAGTCGGTCGGCGCCGATGCTGTTGAGCACGCTATAGCCTTCGACCATATCTTTTGTCTTGACGAATCGAAATTGCTTGGCAAGAGAGTCGACGAGGGCTTTGTTGGCAAAAATTATGCTGTCGTTTGCAATGCTGTCGGCAATGGTGCGCTTCTCGACAATGAGCGTTTTCAGATGCATGGCGTTGCGCTGCACGTCGATGATGCCGGGATAGGTCTTGACGAGCGAATCGATGTAGACGATTGCCTCATCGTAGTTTGTGCTATCGTACTTCGACTGTGCCTGGCTGTACAAATCTTCTGCTTTGATTTGTTCTTCCGACTTGCCATTGCTGCAAGCGGGTATGGCGATGGTGACTAATGCTGCTGTGATGAAATTAATTGCTTCTTTGTACATTTTTTACTCCTTTCACGTTGCTGATTTTTTTCAATAGACTGTTTAACGTCGTGTTGTCGTTGATGCCAATCACCAAGTTGCCTTCGAAGAATCCGTCGTGCGAATCGATGGAGATGCTGCGAAGCGATGCTTGGCTTTCTTTGGAAATGATTGATGTGATGCTGTTGACCACACCTATATTATCTACGCCGACAATGCTGACGGGCACTGCCGATTGGCTTTTGCCAATCTTTCCCGACCATTCGGCGTTGATGATGCGATATGGATATTTTTGCTTCAAGTGGAGCGCGTTGGGACACGTCGACGTGTGGATTTTGATTGCTCCGTCGGTCGATATGAAGCCTATGATTTTGTCGCCGATAATCGGTGTGCAGCATTTCGACAACTTATAGTTGATGCCTTTGATGCCTTCGCCGATGATGATTACTTCGTCGGAATCGACATCGTCGGGGATACGTTGCTGCATAACGAATTCCTGAGCCGAAAGAGTGTGGACAGTTGGCTCGTCGATTTTCGCCTCGAAGTCGATATATGCTTCGATGACTGTGTTGACATCGATTTTCTCGTCGGCAATCTCGTTGTAGAAATCTGTGGCGGTCTTGTAGCCGAGTTTTTTGATGACTTTGGTGAGAACTGATTCGTCGAGGTCGACTTTGCGGTTCTTGAAGCGACGTTTAAGCAATTCTTTTGCAAACTCAGCCGACTTGTTGTTGATTTCGTTGATTGTCTGGCGTATTTTGTTACGCGCTTTCGATGTGATAACGAAATTGAGCCATTGCAATTTCGGCTGCTGGTTCGACGAGGTAATGATTTCGACCGAGTCGCCGTTTTGCAACTTATAGTTGATTTTCTGATTGCGACCGTTGACTTTACCGCCGGTGCACGAGCATCCGATTTTGGAGTGTACGGCAAACGCAAAGTCGAGCACGGAAGCGCCAAGCGGAAGTTTGAACAAGTCGCCCTTCGGAGTGAATACGAATACCTCTTTGTCGTAGATGTTCATATTCATCTTTTTCATCAGTTCGGATGTGTCGCTATCCGACGTCTCGAGCAAATCGCGAACGTTAGCCATCCAGTTGTCGAGGCTCTCTTCGCTTTTAACGCCTTTGTATTTCCAGTGTGCGGCAAGACCTTTCTCGGCAATTTCGTCCATACGTTGCGTGCGGATTTGTATTTCCACCCACTTTTTGTCGGGTCCGCATACAGTGGTGTGGAGCGATTCGTAGCCGTTCGATTTCGGGATTGTTATCCAATCCTTTGTTCGGCTTGGGTTTGCGCTATACATATCCGTGACGATTGCAAAAGCGTGCCAGCAGTCGCGGCGTTCGTTTTCCAACGGCGTGTCGATGATGATGCGAATGGCGAACAAATCGAAGATGTCTTTAAGATCGGCATTTTGCTTTTTCATCTTGTTCCATATCGAAAAAATCGATTTGGTGCGACCTTTAATCTTGAACGAAAGTCCTGCCTCTTTGAGCTTCTTTTCGACCGGTTCGATGACGCGCGCAATGTATTCGTCGCGTGCTGCTTTTGTCTCGTTGAGCTTGCGAGCAATTTCTGTATACTTCTCTCTATTAGTATACTTAAGCGACATATCTTCGAGCTCTGATTTAATCTTATACAAGCCCAGTCGGTGTGCCAACGGGGCATAGAGATACATCACTTCTGTCGAAACATCGAACACGAATTTTTGGTTGTTGTGATGGTTAATCATTTTCATCAATCCGAGACGGTCGATAATCATAATAATGATTACGCGGATGTTTTCGGCAAAAGCCATCATCAATTTGCTGAAGTTCTCGTTCTGCAGAGCGCTTTGCTTTTTGTAGAGAATAGAAACTTTCAGCAGACCTTTGACGATGGTGAAAATGTCTTCGCCGAATTCCGATTTGACTGTGTCGGCGGTAATATATTCGGATTTGCAAATTTGATACAACAAAACAGCAATGACCATGTTCTTGTCGGGGTAGAAATACTCCGTAATCAGTTTTGCGGTGTTTAGATGTCTTACAATGGGATTAATGCCATATTTGTCGCGTTTTGCAAATCCTTTCTCAATTCCTTGATTCAGAATGTCACGAAGACGGATGAAAACATCGTAGGGAATCTCATCCTTGAATGTTTCCATCAATTCTTTCAGCGTCTTTTTGACAAAATCAGCTTCTTCCGGTGTGTAAAAGTTTTCGTACATTATATGCCGTTCCTTAATTTTGGTCAAATGTAAGGATTTTTTTTAAGAAAAGCTTTATGGTTTCAAGAAAAATTATTAAGTTTGAGGTGTTGAAATAAAAACCTAATATAAACCATTATGTTCACAGATAAAGATTTGGAGTTGTTTAAACAACGCAACGTGACAGTAGAACAGATTGAAGACCAATTGAATTCGTTCAAGCAAGGCTTCCCGTATCTGAAGCTTGTATCGGCTGCTACTGTAGGCAACGGAATAATGAAAATGACTGAAGAAGATGAGGCTCACTATGTGTCGGTGTGGAATGAATATTTGTCGAGCGACGGCAATATTCTGAAATTTGTGCCGGCTTCGGGAGCTGCAAGTCGTATGTTTAAGAATCTCTTTTCGTTTGTCGACGGCGCCGACGATGTGCCGACCGATAAGTTTATGAAAGAGTTTTTTGCCGGTATCCACAATTTTGCGTTCTTCGACGACCTTAATAAAGTAGTGGTTGCCAACCACGGAAAAACTATCGACGAAATGATTGCTGCAGGTTGCTACAAGCAAGTTGTTGAATGCTTGCTCGGAGCAAAGGGAATGAACTACGGCAGTCTGCCCAAGGCGCTGCTCGAATTCCACAAGGTGGGCAACGAAATCCATACTGCTTTGGTGGAGCAACTCGAAGAAGGCGCTCAATATGCACAAAATAAAGAAGGTAAAGTGAACGTTCATTTTACGGTGTCGGGCGAGCATCGTGCGCTGTTTAAAGCCGAAATGGATAGGGTAATCCCCGGATTGGCTAAACAGTATGGAGTAACCTACGACGTGTCGATGTCGGAGCAAAAACCGTCGACCGATACAATCGCCGTTAATATGGACAATACGCCATTCAGAGAAAACGGCAAACTTTTGTTCCGTCCCGGCGGTCACGGCGCTTTGATTGAAAACCTTAACGACGTCGATGCTCAAGTCGTTTTCGTGAAGAATATCGACAACGTAGTGCCTCGCACGCTTCGCGACGTTACCATTAAATATAAGAAAATCATCGGCGGCGTGCTCGTTGAAGTGCAAAAGAAAGTTGCTGAATATCTTAAAGTGCTCGATGCCGGAAACTATACAATAGAAGACCTTCGCGAAATTGTCAAATTCGTGCAACGCACGCTGTTCGTTCGCAACGAAGAAACCAAATATCTTGAAGATTCCGAACTCGCATTATATCTCCGCAAGAAGTTGAATCGACCCATTCGCGTTTGCGGCGTGGTTAAGAATGAGGGCGAACCCGGCGGCGGTCCGTATGTGGCATACAATCAAGACGGCACAACATCTTTGCAAATCCTCGAAAGCTCGCAAATTGACAAAAACGACGCTGCGGCAATGGCGTTGATGCAAGGCGCAACGCACTTCAACCCCGTCGACCTGGTTTGCTACATCTGCGACTACAAGGGTAAGAAATTCAATCTTCCGGAATATGTCGACAAGAACACCGGCTTTATTTCCGAGAAGTCGAAATCGGGTCACGAGATTAAAGCACTCGAATTGCCGGGACTGTGGAACGGTGCGATGAGCGACTGGAATACCATTTTTGTGGAAGTGCCTGTCGAGACGTTCAACCCCGTAAAAACCGTCAACGACTTGCTCCGCCCCGCGCATCAAGGCTAAAGCGGCATGCGACTATAATAAATTTTAATGCAAAAAGAAGAGTATAAGTGTTTGATATATAGAAGTGTACTGACACAGCAAGGCAAAATATGCTATCAAACATTAAAACTTTTTTGCCGAAAAATTTGTATTTGAAATAAAAGTGTGCTAATTTTAACAAGATTTTTAACGAAACATAAACTTAAAATAATATTACTATGTCAAAAACTATTTCATTCAACGAACTGCGTCGCATCAAAGACAGTCTGCCGGACGGCACAATGCACAGCATTGCCGACCGTCTCAACGTAAACGTACAAACAGTAAGAAATTACTTTGGCGGCTCGAACTATGCATTCGGAAAGAACTGCGGTATGCATATCGAACCGGGGCCTGACGGCGGTATTGTTGTGCTCGACGATACGACAATCTACGATATGGCTGTAGAGATTCTTAAAGAACAAAGCAAAGAAAAAGAAGAATAAAACTTGCAATTTTGAGGTTATGACAAAAGGTGATAAAGAGCGTTTAGTGGTCCTATCACACGATAAAGCCGTAATCCTCAAACTCGTTTTGAAGGAAAAAGGTATTGAGGCTGTTATCTGCGATGAGCATCAGCCTCAAGCCTTTCTTTTGTCTGAAGTCCTGGTGGAAAAAGACAAATTGGCTGAGGCTGTCAAAACCCTTGACAGCTTTTTGTCGATTTCGAGGAAAGTAGCCGTTGCCGAACAAGAATCGAGCGTGGTCCTTATCCCCGTCGATTTCTCGCCTTATTCTGAAAAGGCGTGCGAAGTGGCGTTCCGCTATGCCGCCGCCAACGATTTGTGTGCTGTATTGCTTCACACATACATAAGCGATTCTTATCGCGAGACTTTGCCTCCCGGAATTAAGATTATTTCTGAAAAAATCAAACGCGACAAACCGGAGCAAAAGGAGCTTAAGGCAATTCAATTGATGTCGGAATTTTGCGACGGCTTAAAGTCGAAGATGCGAGCCGGATTGCTGCCGCGCGTCGATTTTGTCAGCAAAGTGCTGCAAGGCATTCCCGAAGCCGTTATCGTAGAATATGCTCGCGAAATCAAGCCGACAATCATCGTGATGGGTACGCGTGGAAAACACCAGAAAGAAGAAGACCTGATAGGAAGCGTAACTGCCGAAGTGCTCGACGCAACAGAGCATCCGTTGCTAATTATCCCCGACGGGCTTGAACCGCACGACCTTGTGCCCGTGCGAAATGTGATGATTTACTGCCTCCTGGAGCAGACCGACATCGAAACCGTTTCTCTCTATCTGAGCAAAATTGCGTCGTCCGATTGCGCCATCAAGTTGGCACATATCCGAGGCAAGCGCGAAAAACTTTCGGAAGAGCGACTCGAGGCTTTTCGTAAATTTTGTGAAAAGAATTTTCCCGACAATCGTTACGAAACCGTTTTGTTCGACGACGAAGATTTTCTCGACGACTTCAATAAATGCCTCATCGACAACGAAATCAAACTGCTTGTTTTGCCCAACCGCAAGCGCAACATTTTCACTCGCTTATTCAATCCCAGCATAGCCCATCGACTCTTTTTCCACACCGATACGGCTATGGTAATTCTCCCGACATTTTTGGCATAATCCCCGTGTTCGATAAATAAAAGGCTAAAAGTTGTCGGTAAACCTTTAAAACCTTTAGCCTTGTGTACTTTATCGAATGAGCGCTCTAAATGAGTGCTAACTCGAGCACCTCGTCGATTGTTGTGACGTAGTGGAACTTAAGCCCTTTGAGATAAACTTGCTTAATGTCCTCGATGTCTTTTTTGTTCTCCTTCGAAAGGATAATGTCGGTGATTCCGGCACGTTTTGCTGCAAGAATCTTTTCCTTGATACCGCCGACAGGGAGCACCTTGCCGCGGAGGGTGATTTCGCCGGTCATGGCAATGTGGTCTTTTACTTTTCGGTTGGTAAACGACGATGCTAATGACGTGACCATAGTGATGCCCGCCGACGGACCGTCTTTGGGGATTGCACCTTCGGGGACGTGTATATGCACGTTGGTGGTGTCGAACACTTCAGGATTGATTCCGTATTTTTCGCAATTCGCCTTAAGGTATTGCAATGCAATTACCGCCGATTCTTTCATAACGTCTCCCAGATTGCCGGTGAGCGTAAGCTTTTCCGCCTTTGCTTTCGACAGCGAAGATTCGATAAACAAGATTTCGCCGCCGACGGCAGTCCATGCCAGCCCTGTTACAACTCCGATGAACTCATTTCCTTCGTAGATTTCTGAAGTGAATTCTTCCATGCCCAAGAATTCTTTTACGTTAGCAACGGTTATTGATTTCGGGTATGTTTTGTCGCTTGTCTTGAGCCGTGCAATGCGACGCAGGATTTTGGCAATTTTCTTCTCCAACTGACGCACGCCCGATTCGCGAGTATAGGATTGGATGATTTTCGACAAAGCGGCTTTGGGGAAGTCGATTTCTTTCTTTTCGAAACCGTTTTCTGTCAATTGCTTGGGCACGAGGTGCTTGCGGGCAATTTCAATCTTCTCTTGTTCGATGTAGCCGTTGATTTCAATCAGTTCCATACGGTCGAGCAGCGGCTGCGACAGTGTCTGCAGGGTGTTGGCTGTTGCAATAAACAGGATGTTCGACAGGTCGTAGTCGATGTCGACGTAGTTGTCGTGGAAGTGGCTGTTTTGCTCCGGGTCGAGCACCTCGAGCAGTGCCGATGCGGGGTCGCCTTTGAAGTCTTGTCCGAGTTTGTCGATTTCGTCAAGAACGAATACCGGATTCGAGCTTTTGCATTTGACTAAGCCTTGGATGATTCTGCCGGGCATAGCGCCTATGTACGTCTTGCGATGGCCGCGAATTTCAGCCTCGTCGTGGAGTCCGCCGAGCGAAATGCGCACATATTTGCGGTTGAGTGCGTCGGCAATCGACTTGCCCAACGACGTTTTGCCGACTCCGGGAGGTCCGTAAAGGCACAAAATCGGAGCCTTCATATCGCCACGAAGTTTCAACACGGCGAGCTGTTCAAGAATGCGGTCTTTCACTTTGTCCAAACCGTAATGGTCTTCGTCCAACTGCTTTTCGGCATTGTTCAAATCGAAATTGTCTTCAGTACAGTCGTTCCATGGGAGGTCGAGCAAAGTTTCCAGGTAGGTATATTGCACGGAGTAGTCGGGCGACTGCGGTTGAAGTCGTTCCAGTTTGTGCAATTCTTTTTCGAAAGCAGCTTTGACGCTTTCGCTCCAGTTCTTTTTCTCTGCGCGGTCGTAGAATTCGTTGATATCGTTTTCGTCGGTGTCGCCGAGCTCGTCTTGAATCGTACGAATCTGTTGCTGCAAGAAGTGGGCGCGCTGTTGCTCGGTGATGTCTTTTTGTGTTTTCGACTCAATGTCGGCTTTGATTTCGACAAATTGAGCCTCGCGATTGAGGTGCGAGTAGAGTGTGTAAGCACGCTTCTTAATCGACGTCTCTTCGAGCAACTTTTGCTTGTCGTCGGGCGAAAGCGGGGTGTTGGCGCAGAGATAATTTATCAGTTGTTCGCTGTTGTCGATGTTCTTTATTGCAAAAACCAACTCGGCGGACTTGTTGCCCAAATTGTTGAGCATATTGATGGCAATGTCTTTGATTGCAGAAATCAAGACTTCAAACTCCTTGTCGCCGTTTTGTGGCTTTTCGTTGCAGAAAGTGCGTATTTGTCCCTTCAAGAATGGTTCGCTTTGGGTGATTGATTCCAACTCGAACGGATACTTGCCTTGTAAAATGACGTTTGTCGAACCGTCGGGGAATTCCAAGACCTTAAGCACATCGGCAACCACTCCGACGTGATGCAAGTCGTCGAACTGAGGCTTGTCGACCGACTCCTCTTTTTGACAGATTACACCAATCAATGCGTGACTGCGTTGAACCTCTTCGATGAGAGCCAACGACTCTTTGCGACCTACGGCTACCGGTATGGCAACTTCCGGGAATAGCACCATATTGCGTAGTGCCAATATGGGTATTTCTTGCGAGTTGAGTTGCTCAACCTCTTCCGGGTCGGGTGTGTGAGAACCTATCTCGGTTATTACCGAGCATATCTTTGGCGCTGTTTTAGAATCGTTTGCGTTGTTGTCGTCAATAAACTTCATGCTATATCTATTACGTTATGGCTTGTGAGTTACAAAAAGTGTGCCAAACAGGTTTCGGAAGGCTGAATTTCTTCACAATGCAAAAAAATGTCGCTAATAGTGACAAAAAAGAGAAATGCCAAACCAAATGTTGGCACTCCTCTTGTATTGATAAGTATTTAATCGAGTTATGCTTTAACGCGGCTAACGTATGTGCCTTCGCGTGTGTCAACTTCGATAGTCTCGCCTTCGTTGATAAACAAAGGAACGCGAACGGTTGCACCTGTTTCGACAGTTGCGGGTTTCAATGTGTTTGTTGCTGTGTCGCCTTTCAGACCCGGCTCTGTGTAAGTAATCTTGAGTTGTGTCTTGATAGGCATTTCAGCGTAGAGCACTGTTTCGGTTGATGCGTCCGACACCACGTCGACAACATCGCCTTCTTTCATGAAGTCAACACCGGTAATCAAATCCTTGTGGATGGGAATTTGCTCGTATGTCTCTTGGTTCATGAAAATGAAATCACCTGATTCTTGGTAGAGATATTGATAGGGGCGATGTTCTACGCGTACATCTTCCAATTTCTCGCCAATGTTGAAGCGACGCTCAAGTACGTAGCCGTTTACCACGTCTTTGAGTTTTGTGCGCATAAAGGTATTTCCTTTACCCGGTTTTACATGTAGAAATTCGATGACGAAATAAAGTTTGCCATCCATACGGATGCATGTGCCGTTTTTAATGTCTTGAGCGTTTATCATATGATTTTATTTGATATTTAACTTTAATTTTTTCGGCTGCAAAGTTATTAATTTTTTTTATAACTCGCAATAACTCAACACAAATTTATTCGCTTGTGTTTTTGGTGAGCGCTTTTTGATTCCTTTTGATTCCTTTTTGTTGCATTTCGATGTAGCGTTTATCTATTTTTAACTTAAAAATTTGTTTGCTTAGTTATAATATGTATCTTTGTCGCCGATATTCCGCGCATTGCGTGATTTTGTTTACATAATTATATCCCACGGATGAACTTGTCATTAAAAAACGCTTTAACAATCGCCCTTGTCGTTTGCGTTTCTTTTTTGTCAGCAGCGCAAGATGCTGTGAATAAGAATGATAGCAAGACTGTTAGTTCCGCCACTACAGAAACTGCCGGCTCGCAAAAGTCGAACAAAGATAAAGTACCGCCTGTTGTTCATAGCTCGAAGAACGACACATCGGCAGGCGTGAAAGGCAGTATGAGTATTCGCAACATCGGCAAGCGCCAGCAGTTTTCGGCTGCTCAGCGCGAATCGTTCGACACGGATATCTATTCGCCGAAATCCGCAATTTTCAGCAGCGATGGTACTTTGTTTATAAACTCTCTTGAGGGCTGTCGCACGGTGGCTTATTCTGTTCCGTCGCTCGAAAAGAAATTCGTTGTCGAGTATAAGTTTCCGTCGGGACAGGGTGAATTGTGGGCTTCGCCGTCGGGTTTTTATACGTTCACTCACTATCCGAATGGCGAGCGTCGTTCGTTCTCGGGCAAACCGGTTGAAATGGCTTGGTCGCACAATCATAAATATCTCTGGGTGCCTTTCTATCGTCGTACGTTCGACATCAATGCACAAGACCCGTCGGCGATTGCCGTAGTCGACGTGGCGGAGCAAAAGATTATCCGTATGTTCGAAACCGGACCGCTTCCCAAGGCTGTTGCCGTTTCGCACGACAACCATTACATTGCCGTTACTCATTGGGGAAACAATACGGTTGGACTAATCGACATTGCGAGCAATAATCCCGGCGACTGGCATCATCTTTCTCCGGTAGAGGTGGGGAAGAAGTTGGTGCTGAATTATCCGCTGAATGTTTCGGTCGACAGAGATAAAGGGTCGGGCTATCTTCTTCGTGGCACGATGTTCACGCCCGACAATCGTTATCTGTTGGTATCCGGTCTTGCAGGACCTTTGTCGGTTATCGATGTTGAAAAACGTCGCCACGTCGGATTCGTGCACGAACTTTACGGAATACGCCATCTGACGTTCAGCAACGGACGCGTTTTCGGCTCGCGAAATGCAGCCGGCGAGGTGCTTTCGTTTGCGCTCGACGACCTTATTCGCGGCGTTGAGAAGTATCTGTCGAAAGAAACACAGAAACTAACTGTCGACGGCACGGTGCGCCGTGTCAAAGTCGGTGGCGGTGCTCGCACGCTGGAGGTTTCGCCCGATGGCAAATATGTCTTTGTGGCGTGCAATAGTGCAAGTGCACTTTATGCGGTCGATGCCGAAACGATGAAGGTGGTCGACAAGATTCGTTGCGATTCTTATCCGGTAGGGTTGGCGATTTCGCCCGACGGACGATATATTGCCGTTACTTCGCAAGGTCGTAAAGGCTTTGGCGGCAATGCTGTCAATCTCTTTGAGGTAACTCGCTATGACGTCAAGCAGGTTGCGCCTGCCGAGGTTGCAAAAGAGGTCGAAACCGATTCCGTTCAGGCTCAAACAACGCCAATCAGCGCTGACAGTTGCGCCGTTACGCAAGCCTCAATGACGTTCTACACGCTGCTCGCTTTAGCCCTCTTTGCCGTTGTCGTACTCATTGTTGTTTGTGTGCTTTTGGTGCGCCGCCGTCGCAAATAATCGTTAAGCAAATGCTGCCTAAGATTTGCTTTTGCACTCGATTTGCACTACTTTCGCTACGCGCAAGATAGGCTGCATCTCGGCAAAATCAAATTTCAAAACAAGTTTTGATTTGCTTTTGCACTCGATTTGCACTATCTTTGTCTAAAATTTGACAAATATGGATGAAGATATATTGAAAAAGCTAAAGAAAGACGAGGATGGATTGGCTACTTACGAATATATAGCTAACAACATCGGCAATTGCGATGACATTATGCCGCAATTGATAGCCAATATCATCAGCGTCGACCGTAACGGTCAGTTCGCTGTCAGCACAGCCAGATATCTCAATGCTATAGATAAAGAACGGTATGCCTCGGAAATCGATTCGCTCATTAAGGCTGCTATCGATAAAGACCGAGAGCGCAAATACATTCCCGACCTTCTCGGTAGCATTTGGGGCGCCGATTATGCCGAGCATGTCGACGAACTCAATGCCGACGACAATTTTAGAAGAATCTATAAACGCGTCTATCCTGTGGGAATATGAAACGCTCTTTTATTGCACTTATAGTAGCAATGGTAGCAATCGTTGCTATGACATCCGCACAAAAATCAGTTAAGCCAATGGAATCAGAAAAACGTACTATTGTTCGCCTTGAAACTACAAAAGGTGACATCGAAATTGCATTATATAACGAAACACCCGGTCATCGCGACAACTTCGTAAAAAACGTTGAAGCCGGTGCATACGACGGCGTGATTTTTCATCGTGTCATAAACGATTTTATGATACAGACCGGCGACCCGAAGTCGAAAGAGGCGGTGAAAGGGCAGATGTATGGCAGCTCGGATTTCGGTAGCGAGATTCCCGCCGAATTTGTCTATCCGAAGTATTTCCATAAAAAAGGTGCTGTTGCAGCAGCTCGCATTGGCGACCGACAGAATCCGGAGAGAAAATCGTCGGGCTCGCAATTTTATATTGTCACAGGTAAAGTGTTTAACGACCAAGCGTTGGCTCAGTTGGAACATTCGAAAACCAATCGTCGTAAAAACAACTATTTTGACGGACTTGTCTCTCAGAATCGCGAGCAAATTATGCAACTTCGTAGAAATCGTGATTCGCTCGCCCTTCAAGAACTTCAGCAACATCTAATCCAACAAACCGAAGCCGCTATTACCGGCAAAGAAGACCTCTTCACTCCCGAACAGCGTCAGGCTTACACTACCGTAGGCGGAACGCCGCACCTCGATGGCGAATACACTGTCTATGGCGAAGTGGTTAAAGGTTTGGACGTCGTCGACTCTATCCAAGCGGTAAAGACTGATGGCAACGACCGTCCGTTGGAAGATGTTAAGGTGTTGAAAGCCGTTATCCTACAACGCGCTGATAAATGATAGAAATTGTAGAGCATAAGTTGTCGAACGGATTGAAGGTTGTTTTCAACCGCAATCGTTCGTCGCAGTTGGCTGTTGTCAACTTGGCTTATGCCGTAGGTGCGCGAAATGAGCAGCCCGGCAAAACCGGTTTGGCTCATTTCCTTGAGCATCTGATGTTTACAGGCACTTGCGACGTTCCGTCCTACGACGAACTGCTGCAAAGCGCAGGCGGCGAAAGTAATGCTTGGACCAACAACGATTTGACGAATTTCTACGACGTTTTGCCGGTGTGCAACTTGGAAGTGGCATTAGCGCTCGAAGCCGACCGTATGTGCGGCTTGCGGTTGGACGACAAATCGTTTGAGTCGCAGAAAAGCGTTGTGGTCGAAGAGTTTAAACAGCGCTACTTGAACGTGCCTTACGGCGACCAGGAGCATTTGCTTCGCGATTTGGCATACAAAGTTCATCCATATCGTTGGCCTACAATCGGTCGAACTGTCGACGATGTTCAGGCTATTACCAAGGACGACGTAAAATACTATTACAACAACTACTACGTGCCGTCGGGTGCTGTCTTGTCGATTGTGGCTGATGTCGATGCCGACAAGGTGCTGTCGATGGTAGAACGTCAATTCGGTGATATCGATAAATCCGGAGAAGACAAGTTGCCGTATAGCCACGAACCGGAACAGCAGGAGGCTCGTCGGTCGGTAGTTTGTCAAAACGTGCCTTATCGGCGAATCGTCAGGGCTTATCATATGGGCGACCGCCTTTGTCGCGATTATGCTGAATGCGATATTCTGAGCGACGTGCTGTCGAACGGACGTTCGTCGCGCTTGTATCGCAATGTGCTGGCTAAAGGCGATTTAGTGTCGGCAATCGATGCATCTATTACCGCCAATCACGATGCCGGAATTCTCAAAATACAGGCTTCGTTGCTTCCCGGCGTTGATTTTGACAAGGTAGAAGCTGCAATCGATGGCGAAATCGAACAGATGCTCGACAATCTAACCATTGACGAGATTCAAAAATGCATCAACAAGTATGAGTCGAATGCGTTGTTCAGCAACCTGACCATCGAAGAACGTGCGTCGAACTTGGCGCAATGCTGTATACTCGGCGATGTTGATATGATAAATACCGAAATCGACAAATATCACGCCGTTACGTGCCGTTCGTTCGTTGAATCTGCGCAAAAACTCCTTCGACCGACCAATTGCTCAACGCTGTATTATGATATAATGTAGTGGTGTAGACCACTAACCTGCATTATTCACACTTTTCCTACTGCAAGGACTAACTGACAACACCTTAGCTCAATGCTCGCTCTTCCTCTTTAAAGGTAGGATTTACTACATTTTGCATCGTCATCGCTGTGCTCACGCTAATGCATGCCGGTTAGCCCTTTCGTGACGGAACAGTATGAATAATGCACGCTAAATTTTGTATTTAACATTTGTTACAAAATAAGCCCAAAATGCAAAATAATTCTAAATCTTTGGGAAAAATAATATTTTCAGTGTATATTTGATGAAAATTGTAAAAAGTCAGCAATAGAGTTGGCAAAACCTAAACATATTAGATTATGGAATCGTGTGAAAAGTCAGCACCTCTCGAACTCGAGAGCGATGGCAAAACCTTGGAATCTACAGAGCAAACAGTTGTAGAGAGCTTAGAACAGGCAGAAGCCCAAGCAAAAGAACCGGCAAAGGCAGAGTATGCCGGCAAGAGTAAAGAAGAATTAGTTGCAGCGCTTGCAGCCTTGATAGAGAAGCCCGTCGACGAGATTCGCGACGAAGTCAACGCTATCAAGAATCAATTCTATGCGCTTCGTAAGGCTGAGCAAGAAGTGGAATTGGCGGAATTTATCGAAAAGGGTAATGAGCCTGCCGCATTTGCTGCCAAGCCGGATGCCGAAGAAGACAAACTAAAAGATTTACTTAACGAATATAAAGAAAAAAAGGCGGCTCAACTGGCTGCCATCGAGGCTGAACGCATTGCCAACCTCGAGCGCAAACGCGCTATCCTTGCCGAACTCTCCGAAATTGCAAAGGATGTCGACAATGTAAATAAATTCTATACGAAGTTTCAACAGCTTCAGCAGACCTTCAAAGAAGTGGGCAATGTGCCTGCTGCCGACGACAAAGCGCTTTGGAAAGAATATCAAACCGTAACAGAGCAATTCTATGATTCTCTGAAGATTAACAAGCAACTTCGCGACCTTGACTTTAAGAAAAATCTTACTGCTAAAGAAAACCTTTGCAAAGAAGCGGAAGCGCTTGCCGACGAAAGCGATGTGATTGTTGCTTTCAAAAAATTGCAAGAACTTCATGACAAGTGGCGCGAAATCGGTCCGGTTGTCAAAGAGCTTCGCGAAGACCTTTGGAAGCGCTTTAAAGAAGCATCTTCGGCGGTCAACAAACGTCACCAAGCTTTCTTCGAAAACCGTAAGGAGAAAGAAAAAGAAAACGAAGTTGCCAAGACTGCAATTTGCGAAGAAGCAGAAGCTATCATTCTTGCCGAACTGACAACTTACGCTAAATGGAACGACGCAACCAAGCAAATCATCGATATGCAGGAGCGTTGGAAAACTCTCGGCTTTGCGTCGAAAAAAGTCAACAACGAACTTTTTGCTCGTTTCCGCAAAACTTGTGACGAATTCTTTGCTGCAAAAGCGGAATTCTTCAAGCGTATGAAAGACGAATCGGCAGAAAATCTCGCCAAAAAGCATCGCTTGTGCGAACGTGCAGAGGCTCTTAAAGACAGCACCGATTGGAAGAAAACCGCCGACGAACTTACCGCCATTCAAAAAGAATGGAAAACAATCGGTCCGGTGCCGAAAAAGAGCGGCGACGCCGTGTGGAAACGCTTCATTGCCGCTTGCGACTACTTCTTTGAGAACAAAAACAAAAATACGACAAACGTTCATCAAGAAGAACACGCCAATCTTAAGGCTAAAAAAGCAATTGTCGAGAAGATTAAGACAATCGACGAGTCGTTGAGCAAAGACGAAATCAAGAATCTTCTCAAAACGCTCGTTGCCGACTACCAGCAAATTGGGCACGTTCCTTACAAAGAAAAGGACAAAATCTACGAAGAATATCGTGCAGCACTCAACGAGGCTTATGAGAAATTTGACATAAAAGAAACTCGTGCACGCTTCGAAAGCTTTGCAAATAGCGTCGAATCAATGTCGTCCGACAAAAACAAATTGTTTAAAGAACGCGACCGATTGGTTCGAATCTACGAGGCTAAGAAGAACGAGTTGAAGACATACGAGAACAACCTCGGTTTCTTTAACGTATCTTCGAAAGCCGGCGGCTCGGTGCTGAAAGAAATGGAACGCCGAATTGCCAAAGCGAAAGAAGACTTGATTTCGCTTGAGAAGAAAATCGACCTTATCGACGAAAAATTATAGTTTTGGACAATTACCGTTTGGGCTACTCGCTGTGTGTGGTAGCCCAAACGGATTAATTATATAGATGTGAACACGAAAGGGCGTTACGGATATTTGGTAAATATTCTAACAACCATAGCCGACTTTATACTCTTGAATCTCGTCTACCTGATTGTTGTCAATACGGCACAAAATTTGGGCGATTTCAACGATAAAGTGATATGGTTGCTATTAAATATTTCTTACTGTCCGGCAATTTTTATGTTTCCGGATGTCCACAAAAAGAGAATTCTCTTTGCGGACAAGTTGATGATTATTTTGGTACAGACGTTTGCGGTGCATTGTTTGGTTATGCTCACGTTTACAAGCATAATCAGCTACGACGATGTGCCGATGCGCATTTATGCCTATTTCTATCTCATCTTCTATGTGTGCCTGGCAGTTTGGTGGATTACATCGCGAAGAATCATCAAATTGTTCCGCCGTCGTGGTCGCAACTTTAAGCGTATTATCATTATCGGGTGGAACGGAACCGCCAAAATGCTCTACGACGAGATTCTTTCGGACCCCGGCTACGGCTACAAGATTCTCGGCATTTTCGACAACGAAGAGCATTCCGATAGGGCAATGACAGGCAATCTGCAACAGATTGAAGACTTTGTTGTCGAAAAGAACATTGATGAAATATATTGCGCACAACCGTCGGAGGAAGAGCATGTCGGCGAGATAATCAAAATTGCCGACCGCCACGATGTGCAGTTCTTCTATGTGCCTCTCATTAGCGGATTTATGACAACGTCGTTCAGCCTGACTTCGATGGGAAACCTTCCCATAATGGTCTATCGTCCGAACCCGTTGCAGTTCTGGCTGTATCGCCTGATAAAGCGTATTTTCGACATCTGCTTCTCGCTGGTCGTTATTGCACTGGTTTCCGTTACAGTGCTGATTCCGATTATCGTTGCCATCAAATTGTCGTCGCGAGGTCCGGTGTTGTTCAAGCAACGCCGTACGGGTTATCGCGGCCGCGAATTTACTTGCTTGAAGTTTCGCACGATGAAGGTCAACAACCAAGCCGACACCGTGCAAGCCACTAAAGACGATCCGCGCAAGACTCGCGTTGGCGACTTCCTGCGCCGTACGAGCATGGACGAACTTCCACAATTCTTGAACGTGCTTTGGGGCGATATGTCGGTGGTTGGTCCGCGACCGCATATGGTGAGCCAAACGAATGAATACAAGAAACTCATCGACAAATACATGGTGCGCCACATCATTAAGCCCGGCATCACCGGACTCGCTCAGGTGAGTGGCTACCGCGGTCAAACCGAGGAACTTTGGCAAATGCAGAAACGCGTGGAATACGATGTGATGTACATCGAAAATTGGTCGCTTTGGCTTGACATCAAAATTATTATTCGCACTGTTGTCAATGCTATAATCGGCGAGAAAAATGCGTTCTAACTATATCAACTGTTTTATATAACCTATAATATTTTAATATTCCGTATGAAAGCATCTAATCTATTGTGTGCCGTTGGGCTTGTCCTTGCCGGACTGATGTCGTGCCCGATAGCATCGGCACAAACCGTGGAAGAACCGTTGCGCTATGTCGACGCTCTGCAGTTTCGAATGATTAATAAGGGCTTCGCCGATACCGAAACGCCGTTTCAGCGACTTCCCAAATGCTTGAAAGACAGCGCAAGCACCGACTTGTGGCAGCGCCAGAGTTGCTCGAGTGGCTTGGGCATACGTTTTGCCACCGACTCGAAACGAGTGGGGGTGCGCTACACCTTGCTCTACAATACGCATATGTTCCATATGGCTGATACAGGGTTGAAAGGCACGGATTTGTACATTCTCGACGAGAACAACCGTTGGGTTTATGTCAATACCAACCGACCGATTGCCGACGAAAATAAGAAATGCGACAAAGTGTTTGTCAGCAATCTTGACGGCAAAATGCATGAATATTTGATTTATTTGCCGCTCTACGACGGCGTTACCGATATGGAAATCTCAGTCGACTCAACGGCAACAATTAGCTCGCCGCGCATCGACAATCCGCGAAAAGCAAAAAAAATCGTTATGTATGGCACAAGCATCTTGCAAGGCGGATGCTCGACACGCACCGGTATGGTGGCAACAAATATGATTCAGCGCGACCTTAATTGCGAAGTTGTCAACCTTGGCTTTTCCGGCGAAGGCAAGATGAATCCGTTTATGGCACGCGCACTGGCGAGCATCAAAGATGCTGACGTGTTTGTCGTCGACCCGGTGCCAAATTGTACGGAGATGATGTGCGACACGCTGACCTACAATTTCGTGCGTACTCTCAAGACGTTGCGCCCGGAAGTACCGGTAGTGATGGTCGAAGGTCCGATGTACAGTTATGCGCGATTCGACTCATTCTTTGCATCATATCTGCCGAAGAAGAACGAAAAATTCCGTAAAAACTACGAGCGCCTGATTGCCGATGGCTACACCGACATCTACTACGTCACCGCCGACGGCTTGTCGGGCTACGACAACGAAGGTACGGTCGATGGTATTCACTTTACCGACGTCGGTTTCCGTCGCTACGCCGACAAACTTATCCCGGTCCTTCAGCCTCTTATTGATAGGTAAGAATCGGCTTGATAACTCCTGCTAATCGTCTTTTGCTGCCGATTTGATTTTTCGAGCAAGTTGTGTGGGTGAGGGAGTTCGTTTAAAGTCGGAAAACGGCATTCGGAAATCGCAGCCTGTCGCGTAGTTGCTGCAACCGAAGGCTGTATTTCCTTTTATGATATGACCGTTACCGCAT
>JAQXVL010000187.1 GCA_029224905.1 Bacteroidales bacterium | reverse complement strand
GTGATGGACAATTTCGACATTATCGTTGTCGACATCCAAGACGTCGGGCTGCGGTTCTACACCTACTACTGCACGATGGTCGACCTGATGAACGCCGCGGCTCGCTACGGCAAGGATTTCATGGTGCTCGACCGCCCGAATCCCAACGGCATGTATGTCGACGGACCGATTCTCGACATGAAGTACGAGTCGGGCGTCGGAAGGCTGCCCATCCCCGTCGTTCACGGGCTGACGATGGGCGAAATCGCCAACATGACAAACGGCGAAGGCTGGCTCAAAGACGACCGCCGCGTCAACCTGACGGTGATCCGCTGCAAGGGCTACACCCATCAGAGCCGCTACACGCTGCCGGTGGCGCCGTCGCCCAATCTACCCAATATGCTGTCGATTTACCTCTATCCGTCGACGTGCTATTTCGAAGCCACTCCGGTGAGCCTCGGTCGCGGCACCGACAAGCCGTTCCAAGTCTACGGACATCCGAACATGAAGGGCTACACCTACTCGTTTACGCCGCGCAGCCGCCCGGGTGCTAAAAATCCGCCACAACTCAATCGCACTTGCCACGGCGTCGACCTTTCGTCGCTCGACCCGGAGCAGGTCATTGCCCGCGGAATCAACCTCGAATATGTCATCGACGCATACCGCAACCTCAACATGGACGACTATTTCTTCCGCCCGTTCTTTGAAAAACTCATCGGCAACGGCAACATTCGCAAGATGATTGAAGCAGGCAAGAGCGCCGACGAGATAAAAGCCACCTGGGCTGACGACGTCGAAAAATTCAAGCAACAACGTCGCCCGTATTTACTTTACCAAGAATAACAAACACCTAAAAATCAAATTATTATGACAACAGCATGGATTGTGCTTGCCACAATAGCATTCTACTTTTTGCTACTCTTCATCATCTCGTGGATAACAGGACGTAAGGCAGACAATGCCGGATTTTTTACAGGCAACCGCAAGTCGCCGTGGTACATGGTGGCAATCGCAATGATAGGCGCAAGCATCTCGGGAGTGACGTTCATCTCTGTTCCGGGAGCTGTGTATGCCGGGTCGTACTCGTATATGCAGATGGTGCTCGGCTTCTTCGTCGGGTCGCTCGTCGTGGCGCTGGTGCTCATCCCGATGTTCTACAAGATGAACCTGGTGAGCATCTACGGCTATTTGGAAAATCGCTTCGGCGTGGGTTCGTACAAGACCGGCGCATGGTTTTTCTTCATGTCGAAGATGCTCGGCGCATCGGTGCGCTTCTTTGTGGTATGCGTCGTGCTACAAACGTTGGTGTTTGAGCCGCTCGGCATGCCGTTCGAAGTCAACGTGATTCTGACGGTAGCGCTCATCTGGCTCTACTCCTACCAAGGCGGCGTAAAGTCGCTCATCTGGACCGATTCGCTCAAGACGTTCTGCTTGGTGCTTTCGGTGGTTTGCTGCATCGTCTACATCGCCAAGAGCCTTAACCTGGGCATCGGCGAACTGCCGAGCGTCGTTGCCGCCGACCACACAAGCCGAATCTTCTTCTTCGACGACCCCAACGACGGCAAATACTTCTGGAAGCAATTCATCGCCGGTATATTTATGGTAATCGCCACCACGGGACTCGACCAAGACCTTATGCAGCGCACGCTCAGCTGCAAAAACTACCGCGAGTCGCAGAAAAACATGATAGTAAGTTCGGGCATTCAAATCTTCATCATCGGGCTGTTTATGGTTCTGGGAACGTTGCTCTATATGTACTCGGGCGACAACCTTCCGATGAAAGACGGCAAGCCGGTTGGCGACGCCGTGTTCGGCAACGTGGCATGGAGCGACGGTTTTCCGATTTTTATCGGCGTAATGTTTATCATCGGACTCATTGCGGCGGCTTATAGCGCTGCCGGAAGCGCACTGACCGCCCTGACGACGTCGTTTACGGTCGACATCCTCCAAGCCGACAAGAGTGGCGACGATGCCCGGCTGACGCGTACGCGCAAGATGGTGCACGTAGGAATGTCGCTCTGCATGGTGGCGGTGATTATCGTGTTCTACTACCTCAACAACGACAGCGCAATCAACGCAGTCTACAGCCTTGCCGCCTACACCTACGGCCCGATTTTGGGTATGTTCGTCTTCGGACTGGCGTGCCGCCGCAAGGTGCGCGACCGCCTCGTGCCCGTGGTTTGCATTGTTTCGCCCCTCATTTGCTTCGTGCTTCAACGCAACAGCGAGCAATGGTTCGGCGGCTATCAAATCAGCTTCGAACTGCTGATAATAAACGCCTTAGTGACCGTCTTAGGCCTCTGCCTGTTGATTAAAAAAGATTAACCGATGGCAAACAATCTGCTGACAAAATACATTTGGCTACTCGAAACGATTCAGCGCTTCGGGCGCATTACGCGCGGCGAAATCAGCGAAATGTGGGCGAGTTCGCCCTACGGCGACGGGCATAAGATGCCGCGACGCACGTTCTACAACTACCGCGAGGCTATCGAAGAACTTTTCGGCATCCGCATCGGCTACAACTCGTCGACATTCGAATACTACATCGAAAGCGACACCGCCGGCACCGACTTGGGCGATTGGCTTATCAACTCTATGTCGGTCAACAACATGCTTACCGACGCCGCCGACGTGTCGAACCGAATCATGGTCGAAGACGTGCCCTCGGCGCGACAATTCCTGCCGACAATTATCGACGCTATGAAGAAGTCGCTGCGCATCGAATTTCACTACCAGCCGTTCGAGGTCGGCAAGTCGCGCAAAAAAATCATCTTGGAGCCGTATTTTCTGAGGCTTTTCCGCCAACGCTGGTACGTGATTGGATATAACAGCACCGACCACAAAATCAAGACTTATTCGCTCGACCGCGTCAAGATTGTAAACATTCTCGATCGCCCGTTCACGATGCCCGACATCGACGTCCACGAGTTTTTCAAAGATTGTTTCGGCATCACAACGAGCCGCGGCAACGCTCAGCACGTCTTGCTCAAGGTCGAAGCCACGCAGGCAAAATATCTGCGCGCTCTGCCGCTGCACAGTTCGCAGCAAGAACAAGTATGCGACGGATACTCGATATTTACCTACAAAGTTCACCTGACTTACGACTTCCAGCAGCAGATAATGTCGATGGGCGACAAGGTCGAAGTGGTCGGACCACCCCAGTTGCGCACAATGGTCCGCGCTTCGCTCGAAAACAGTCTGGCAAAATACGTCGAAAACTATAAGCAGGAATCCGCGTCGGCATCAGTTGAGCCCGTCGAGCAGCCCGATTCCACGACCGAGCCCGACGACACCGTGAAAATTCGATAGTCGGAGCCGATGGCGGCAATCGTTTCGTCGATGTGCTGACGATTGGTGTCGGAGATGAAGATTTGCCCGAACGTCGGCGACGACACGATTCGCATAATGTTTGCCACACGCTCGGAGTCGAGTTTGTCGAAGATATCGTCGAGCAACAGCAGCGGCGTAACGCTCGACTGCGACCGCAGAAAGTCGAACTGCGCCAACCGAAGCGCTATCGTATACGTCTTGCACTGCCCTTGCGACCCCGTTTTGCGCATCAACGCATTGCCGAGCATCAGTTCGATGTCGTCGCGGTGCACGCCACCCGAAGTAAAGCCAAGCGCACGGTCGCGCTCGAAATTGGCTGCCAGAATTCGTTCAGCCGACATATCGTTGAGTTCGCTGCGATAGTCGAGACTCACAGTCTCGCTGTTGCCGCCGATGGCGTTATAAAACTGCATAAACACCGGCGTAAACTGCTCAATCCAGCGGCGACGACCCTCATAGATTTCGTTGGCAGCATCGACAATGTAGGCATCGACCGACTCATAGAGCAGCGGGTCGCTGTAGCCCTGTTTGAGCATCGAGTTGCGTTGCTCAAGAGCACGGTTGTAGCGTATCAAAGCATCGAGATATTCGTGGTTGCCCTGCGAAATAATCCGGTCGATGAGCCGACGGCGACTCTCGCTACCGCCCACAATCATATCCCAATCTTGCGGCGACACCAACACCAACGGCAGCAGCCCGATATGCTCGCTCAACCGCTTATACTCCTTGCCGTTACGCTTCATCTTCTTGCGTCCCGCCTGAATGGCACACGCCACAACCTCCTTCTTACCCAATCGCGTATAATTACCCTGCAGGAGCATCGCATCCTCGCCGAAGCGAATCGTCGTGGCGTCGCTCGCCGACAACGCACTCTTGCAGTTGCTCAAATAGTAAATGGCATCGAGCAAATTCGTTTTGCCCATGCCATTATTGCCCAGAAAGCAATTCACCTTGTCGGAAAAGGTAAGACTTGCCTCCGCGATATTCTTGTAGTTGAGTATTGACAGGCTGTTGAGAATCATAACGCAAAAATACGTCAATTATCGAACAAATCCAACTTTTTTCGACTATTCCCGGTCATATTGCGCATAACCGAGAAGAACGTGCCAAGCCGATTCGTCGAGCGCATAACCGCCGTCGGCAGGGCGCGCCACCGCAAGCACACGTTCGAGCCGAGCAGCAGCCGTCGCAGCAGCGTAAGCAGTCACCGAGCGAACACCCTCGACACATACCGGACACGCCGGACCGCCGTGCAGAAAGCGATTCGACTGCAGTCGACCCAATGGCGAGTCGGCAGCCGTCATCTCCCGAACAGCGCGACTCCATCCCTCCAAGCGCACTTCGACAAACCGCACCGCACGTTCCGGCAACTCGATTACCACCGACAAGTCGTCGTTGACCGTCGTCGTACATTCGTCGGCGACATCCTCCACCGGTAGACAGTCGACCGGTGCCTCGCGCAGCAGACGCGCATAAGCCGATTCGATTTGACGCAGCAGCAGCGCATCCAAGTCGACGCCGTCGCCGCGTTCCACAGCACAATCCCGCCGCAAAGGCACATACCCGTTGCGGATTTTCCATTCATTAAGCATTTCCTCTTCAGTGTAGTGTTTCATGGTCGTTTATTTTCGGTTTAAAATTATCAATTAGAGCCTCATAGCAATTTCGATAGAGCCTCATAGCAATTTCGAGGCAAAATTACAGCATCGCCAACCCCCACCCCTGCGAAAACGACACTATCACAACAAATACTTGTGGAATCGATAGACGGTGTGCGCTAAGGGAACTGTTACCGCCATCAGCGTCACGTGAGCGACCCAAAAGAGCGGATAAAGCGCTTTGTGGTTTATTCGGTAAATATTGGCAAGCATCCCACGACGCGGGAATATCAGTTTGAGCCACGACCGAGAGCGTTGCCGGCGGTCGGCAATGAAAAAGAATTCGAGAAAAGATAATGCCGTTTTTTTCGCCGGCGACTTCTTCCGCACTGCGCTCAAATGCTTGACAAACTCGACGAACGACGTATCGTCGCTGCCCACATCGCCAACCAACCTCAAATCCTGCTTTAAGAACGAAAGCGTGGCAAGCCATACGCGCTTAAACCCATACTGCTCAACGCGTTGCGACAGCGTGCGGCGCTCGTCGTCGGTAAACGACTGATAGACAATATCGAGGTCGCGAATCCATTTTGAGTCGCTGAACAAGTGAAAACAGCCGTGCTGCGCCAAAAAGAGCCAGTTGTCGACCGAGTCGAGTCGCCCGGACTTTTGGCGCGCAAATGCATCGGCATTGAATGTTGACGTTGTCGGCGAAAAAAACTTCTTGGTAACAAGCGCAAAATGTATGTCGACGTTAACGCGACAAGGCGATGTCGACAGTAGCGAAATCTTCTTTTTCGCCAAAAGAGCATCGCTACGCACGGCGAAGTCGAACTCCGGCACATAACCGTTGTCGCACAGACGTCCGACCAACTTCAGACAGTCGTCGACCGACGACGTAAGCAAGTCGATGTCGCGCACATCTCTATCTAACCGCTCGGAATAGATAGAGGTGAGCACGTCGATTCCTTTGATGGGGATAACCGTCACGCCGATGCTTTCCGCCTCGTGCTTTATCCACTCGAAATTGTCGAGCACGAGGAGCGTGCGGGCAAGGTTGCCACACCGTCCGGCGCTGTCGTTCTCAACGAGTTCCATCTACGATTTGCAGATTTTTTGCGCCTATCATATTTTTTGCCAAGCATCCGCCGTTGCACTTGAGGGGATTGTTGAGCGGACATTCGGCGCACTCTTCGCGGCTTCCCAAAAGACGATACGGCGCAAAGCGCTGCTCGAACCACTCGCGGCAGTCGGGATAAGACTCAAACTCGGAGAAATGACGCAGCCCGGCTGTTGCCAACGGCAGGCAGTACATCACTTTCCCATCGGGCGTAATGTCTAAGCGCGACTGGCATCCGGAATTGCCGCGCGAATTGTGGCGCCACAAAAATCCGGTCTGCTCATCAGTAAAGCTGCAGAACGGCACGCCGCATTCATATTCGATGGTCACACCCAGATGTTCACCGGCTTTTATCAAGTCGATGACACGCTCTGCGGCTTTGCCGTATTCCGATTCGTGCAATGCCATATTCGACGATGTCAACGTCGGCAAGACGAAACCTACTTTGATGTTTGTTCCCAAGTCGTACTTTTCAATCAAATCGATTGCCCAAAGTTCGTTAGGCTCGTTGGGTTGTATATTGAACGTCAGCGAAGCTTTCTTGCCGGCATAGCCCAACGCCGTGGTTATGTTCTCACGTTGTGCGGCGTTCCATTTTGCCGGATTATTGACATTTGCCACCCAATGCACCGGAAGCATTGCTAATTTTTCAGCCAACGACACAGCTTGTTTGGTCGCCATATTGCTGAAAACGGTGATGTGCATATCCAGTTCAAGCAAGCGGTCGACCATCCATTCGATGTCGGGGTTCAGCGTGGGTTCGCCGCCCATCAAGTGGATGATTTTGTCGAACGGTCGGCGTTGCAACCACTCCATGATGCCCTCGAACGTCTCGCGGCTCATGGCTTTTCGCTCCATCTTCGGTGCCATCATGTCCATCCCGAAGCAATACGGACAACGGTAATTACACCAGTTTGTTAACATTAAATTAGGCATATCTTCTATGATTTAGTTGTTTGTATATTATTATGTTGTTGAAATTTTCCGTCAGAAAGCGAGTAGAGTCGGTCGGCACATTCAAGCACCATCGGGTCGTGACTGACAACAACTGTCAGCACCGTCTTCGACACCTCTCGCAGATAGTCCATAATAATCCTTGACGTGGCGGCATCGACGTTGCTGGTCACCTCGTCGAGCACCAACACCGAGGGATTACCCGCAAGTGCGCGGATGAGCGCAATGCGCTGCTTCTCGCCCGTCGACAACTTGCGCGACGAACTTTCGCGGCTTTCCGTCAGGCTTTGCCGGTTGGCAAACACGTTGCCGAGCCCTAACGATTTTATCAGTTCCATCACCCTGTCGATAGTGACGTCGGCGCGCCCCATCGCCACGTTGTCGTAGATTGAGCCGTCGAAGATAAACGGCTCCTGCTCTACCAAAGCCATGCCGACGCCTACGTTCTCGGAATCGCTATGCAGGTAGTCTATTTCTCCGGATTGCGGTCGGAGCAGCCCCAGCAGTAAGTTGACGGTCGTAGTTTTACCCACACCGCTGCGTCCCGCCAACACGTGCAGCTCGCCGCGACGCAGAGTCAAGTCGGCTTCCGACAAAATCACGTTGTCGTCGTAGCCGAAACTCACCTTATGCATCTCGATGCCGACAACGCTTTGCCTGCTTTCGGCAACTTCTTCGCCATCTTCGTTGCTTTTCACCACGTTATAGAATCGGCGAATGCTACTTTCCGTGTTTGCCAACTGCTGGTAGCCGTTAATCAGCACAATGGCTTCGCCTCTGACAAACAGCATCGCCGCCGGAAACGAAACAAGCACGCCAACATCGATTTTGCCATCGACCGACGGCATCATCACAATCAGCAGCACGGCAATGCTATAGGTAAGCATTTCGACAAAAATTGCTTGACTGTTGGTCACCACCGTCAGACTCCGCGAAATGTCTCTTATCGAACGATAGACCTCACGCATACGACGCTCGGCATAGTCGACACAATCGTAAACCTTGAAAACTCTGAATCCGTTAATCCACTCCGAAAACATTACGTAGAGCGAACTGATGCGATTGTACAGTCCGGCATGCGTTCGCTTGATGCGCCGACGCAGTACGACCACCGAAACAAGCACCGCCAGCAACAGCAGTCCGGTCATTAAAAAATATTTCGGCGAAATGACCGTCAACACCACGCAGAATGCCACAATAGTAGTCGTCGCGCGAAGAAACGAGCGATATATCATCGGAATCAGGCTGCTCGCCATCGATATCTCTTGCGTCAACCCTTGCGCCGTTTGAAGCCCTACTGTTTTCACTTGGCTGATGAAACTCATGCGCCGCAACGCTTGCGTAAACTCCATCCGCAAAGAGTATTCCACCTCGGCAACGGCATAAGCAGTCATTATCCGCGAAATCTTGGTCAATACGATATAAACAAAATAGACGGCGAGCACCAACAGTATGTTGGAATAAGTCAAGAGACTGTGCAAGTCGGTCAGGTGGATGCCAATCCATTTCTGCACGACATAGACCGACACGGGCGGAAAAACGCCGATGACGAGTTCCAAGACCATCGCTATCGCCAGTTTTAGGTGCTGTCCGCGAGCATGTCGCCACACGAGTCGCACGACATCTATTTCCGCTTTAAACCGTTCTAACATCTTCTGTTGCTACAAAAAAGTATTTTTTAAACGAATTGAAATATTTCTCCAAGGCATCAGCCGAAGCCGACACGGCAAAACGCCGCCTAACCACTCGCGAGAAACTCTCATGGCGGTCAATCAGGCAGTCGCGGCACGGCAGGTTGCACTCATGCCGACGCATCGCTATGTTGCGCCTGAACCGTCGTGCAGCCTTGTTGTTGACCAGTTCGCTCATCTTGCTGTCGAGCAACGAACCGATGACCGATTCGCCGTCGTAGTCGCTGCTGCACATACCCACTTCGCCCGAAGCATATACAACCGGCATCTGCCATATCTGGCTGCATATCGTGCGGCGGCTTCGCAGGTGGCCGGCAATGTCGCCCGTCTCGGGAAGGTGTGGCCACGGAAATGCCCCGCTGAAATGTATGTCTTTCAACTGACTTAGCCGCTCGAAAATCGCCGGTACGCGCTCTTTCAGCTTGCCGATTGATTCGGCATCGACAATGGCATTTATCGAATATTCACAATCCTGCTCAGCCATCACGCGGTCGATGGCGTCGAGCGACTCCCACAGCACATCATATCGCCCCGGACAGCGCAGCCGCTCATAGACGGCACGGTCGTACAACTCCGCCGAAAAGCATATATTGACTCGCTTTGAGCGCAAGACTGTCAGCAGCCGACTCAGCCGATTGACGTCTATCCGATATGCATTGCTGAAGATGTTAAACTCTTCGATGCCGCGGCTTGCCAACGCTTCGGCGATTTCGCTTATATTTTCGTTGAGAAAAGGCTCCCCGTGGAGATGCAGAAAAACGTTGCGCACAGGCAAATCGATGTTTGCAAGCATCTTGTCGAAATCGGCTTTCGACATATCGACACGCCGACGCGTCCTCTTGCCAGGCTTGCCGTTCGGGCAGCACGAGCATGCCAACGAGCACCGACTCGACAATTCCAAAGTCAGCACGGTCGGTAGCGTTGTCAACCGTCCCGGACGAAGATAGCGCATCCTCAACTTGGTCAACGCAAAGGTCAATCGGTGTCGCAACTTGCTCTTCTGCATAACTGTTTTATTCTTTATACGACAGACATGCCCCTTGGCACATATTTCGGCTATACAAAAAACACTCGCGACACGACTCCATCAGCGGTTTACGCAACGCCGAACAGATTTTGCCGCCAAGAACTTCTTCGAGCGTCTGCCACGACAGTTCGTCGGCAAATGCAACCTCCGGCGTCGGCACTCCCAGGCACGGCGTAAACACCATGTCGGGCGACAGACAAACGTTGCGCATACCATTGTCGTCGCACACGTTGCAAAGCGGCTTGAAATTGTCGTACTGCAACAAATCGGCAGCTTCCGATTCGTCGAACACGCACGGCGGTATCGGCTTGGCAAACGATAAACTGATGCGCCGCGCTCGGCAGAAACTTATCACTTTCCGAATGTCGCCGATATGGTTTGAAAATACCGACGGGTCGACAAACACGTTATCGTGCATACCCGACGGTATCGTCAAGGCTATGTTCAACTTCTTCAACGAATACTTCTCTATCAACTCGAAGAAACGGCTGAAGTCCATGCCGACCTTGTAGATGTTAAGCCGCGCTATTATGTCGATGCCGCGACTGCGTGCACACTCGATATTGCTGCAAAACGTGTCGAGATAGTCGCTGCGATGCCACAAACTTTCCGTCAAATGGAATGTTATCAACTTGATTCGCGACAATTGTCGCTCCGAAAATCTCGACAACGGAAGCGTACAATTCGACGCAAAATAGGTGGTCATATCGTATTGTTCCACCAAATCCATAAACAAGTCGATGTCGGGATAAATCAGCGGTTCGCCTCCGCACGGCGTCACCACGTCGCAGCCGTTACGGTGCGCCCATTCGAAAATGCGCCGAAGATCAGCGGCTGAAATGTGTTTATGCTCGATGTCGCTCGAGAAGCAATACGAGCAGCGCAAATTACAAACGCCGGTGACAAACACCATCAGTTGGTGTCCGCCCTTCTCCTTCTCTTCCTCTCGCAGACAGTCGCTATAGTCGCCCGGACGCAAGTGCTCGATTTCCGGGCGTATGCCTTCAAAAAGTTTGTACAGCCGTCCGAGCAGCGCATCACTACGTTGTGGCAGTAGCTCGACTAACGCTCGGTAGTGCCGATATTGCTCTTCGAATTTTCCGAACTCGCCTTCGGTCATTGCAGTAGCCGGCGCATAACCACCTTTGAGGAACGGCATACGCGAACGAAGCGTCACGACAAGGCGAGCTGAGTCGGGCTCGTTGAGATTCTCTATGATGTCGAGACACGTCGACAGCGTCGCAGGCAAACCTTCAGCAGCAGCCCGTATGCCAACTTCGCGCAGCATCTCGTCCGACTGTGTTACCAAACTCAGTATTTCTTCTCTATTCATAAAACGCATTCAGGCTGTCGACAGTCAACTGTTGCCGGTCGCCGAAATAGAACTTATATAGTTGATAATTGCTCATCACCGTTGCACACAGCGTAAGCCAATCTTCATTGTCGTACTGCAAGGCTAAATTGTTTGCCGATTGCAAAAACACATCAAACAAGCGGTCGCTATCGTCTTGAACGTCCACCACCGATTCGCCTTTGCGGGTTGGCTCGATTTCGCATATCGCCTGCAACGGCAAGCCATCGATGTCGACCGAACCATATTTCGACGTAACATCGATAAACGTCTTTTCCTTCTTCCCGGGCTCGAACATCTTTGCGTCAAAAAGCAACGGCGCAATCTTAACAATGCCATCTTCATGGTAGGCAAAAACAATGTCGTCGCCCATAAAACCGGCGCCTCGCGCCACCAAATCCAAGCACAGCGTGCTCTTGCCTTGTCCGCTTCGCCCGACAAAAACCACAGCGCGCTCACGCCAAGCCACCGAAGAGGCATGCAGCGTATAGCGACAATAACGAGCCGCCACGATGTGAGTCAGCAGAATGACCATCGTGCCCACGTTCGACCGAACACTCCCTTTCGCAAACATCTTGCGCCGCGACATCAACGTACACACAGTCGACGGTCGTGTCAAATCGTTTATCAAACACTCGCCCGACGGCGTGACAAAATATTCACTCTTGCCATCGGCTGACACGTATTTCTTAACCGTATTGTCGAAATGACCGTCGTAGCCCACGCCGTGATAGTAGCCCGACCACACAAGCCGCGCATCGCTCGGCAATACGCATTTCGTTACCGTTTCGATGCGAACCTCATGCTCCGGACCCGCTGCGACAACATCCACAACGTGGTGCCGATATAGGTCGCGAAGGTGACAGATGTCAACCTCCATGTCCGAACGGAACACGATTGAGACTCCTGCCACCTTTACCCTTAATGAATGTGTCATTAATGATAGTAATAAAGTGAGGTGTAGTACAACGTTGTGTAGTACAAACCTGACCCTTGGACAACATTCATCGAAGCATGCTTACTTGTTGCCGGCTTCAAATAAGATTTCTTTGCCATAGTCTTTCCTTTTTAATTGATTAATAATTCGGTTTTCCACTCACTGATTTGCTCATCTATATCTTGCAATATAGCGGCTCTATCTTCTATATCATATTCGTCAAGTATCTTGTCGGCTATCTGCTCCTGATTCATTCCCGAATCGATGCCTTTCCATATCAACGATGCAACTTCGTTCATCGTGTAATATTCGCCGGTTTCCACCTTTACGGCAACCACCTTCTCGCCAAGCGGTTTCCACGTTACTTTCTTACTGATTTCCATATCTATATTGATTTAAAACTTTTACAACCTCCTTCACACAAATTGCGTCGGCGCAAGTCGCACACAGCGCACGCCTTATGCACGCCGGGCTCACATCCCAACGTCTCTTCAAGTTTCTTGTTCAGCTTTTGCTTCAACTCATCGATAGTGCACGCATCAAGCGCATCGACACGACCCAATTGGAACAACGGGAAACAATTCCACGCCTGCAAGCCCGGACCGATGTCGAGCGCCGAGCCGCACATAAACCCAACATGCGTGTCCAAGCGTATCAGCCTGCCCAACTGCTTGTCGTCGAACATACACGCCTGAAAACCACAGTCCATCGACATTGTTATCCTTCGCTTCGCCGCTCGCTCGACACACTCACAGAAATACTCGCCGGCCTTGCGATAATCGCTCAAATCGATATAACTGTTACCTCCCTTATATATAGGAAGCGCTATGCCCGTACGAATATTGCGAACCAACTCGTAACGGTCTATCATATCGAACAAAAATTCCGGATTGTCTTTCTCTATGTCGAATATCGTATACGACAACGCCGAAACCGAATGAAAACGGTCGAAAAAGCCCTCCAAGTTAGCATACTGCTCATCGTTGTACGTGTCGCGACTACCCACATTGACCACAAAATTGAAGTCGCCGCAACTATTGTCTATTTCGTCCAAACCCGAAGGAACAGGGTTAGTCGCACTCGTAAATATCTTGGCATGAATGCGATGCGCTTTCAGCAACTTGACAACCTCGACCAAATCAGGATAGAGGAACGGCTCGCCGCCCAACAAACCAATGTTGTCGAGTTGACCCTCATAGTGGTCGATAAATCGCTCTATCTCGTCGAGCGTCAACACTTCGTTGATGTCGTCCGCAGCACGCAATACCTTCCTCGCAAAGCAGAACGGACAGCCTCTTTTACACTTGTGAGTTAAATATAAATTTGCCATAATTATTCAAATATCCAGTAGATAAATTTTCCTGTGTCAGAAATCTGTTTTTTATCCTTATTGATTAAACCCTTCTTTCGCTCCAAAAACGGCTTGCCGTTGAGCGTTACCCATGCATGACCCCAATCGTATTCAGTATTATCGCGACAGCGCATTACAACATTTATCCTCGCTTCTCCTACCGGAAGCCGGGATAACACATAATACAATATCTTCGAACGTGTCAGACACCAATTATTCAGCAACTTCATTCGCATCTGCCGAATAATACTAACTCGTCTAACACCTATAACCTTAGCCGTATTTTCCGACTTTTCTATAATCGGAGGTTTCATTTTATGTGTAGGTTGTGTGGGTTACACTTCATTAGTCCTTGCTTTTATATTAAAAGTACCTTTTTTCATCGAGCGAGAAAGAAAAGAACCAAAAATATAATTACAAGAACAAAATTTACTTAGCAAAAATATGAATATTTAAGTATCAATTAAAGAATATTTTGTTAAAAATTATTTAAGTGGCGCATTTTTTCTGCGCAAACGGATAAATTATGGACAATTTATGAAAGAACGAGAGTATGTATGGGCGAGCGTATGAGTGGATGCGTGAGGACCGACGCATGCAAGCACCCTCTCACCTCTTACCTATTAGCTATTACCTATTCCTCGGATGATATTTCAGAATTTCTTCGCGGAGGAAAGAGCGGTCGATGTGGACATAGATTTCAGTCGTCGTAATACTTTCATGACCGAGCATCTGCTGGATGGCACGAAGATTAGCGCCCCCTTCGAGCAGGTGCGTGGCAAAAGAGTGGCGCAACGTGTGCGGGCTGATATTTTTCATAATGTTGCAGCGTGCGCACAAGTCTTTGATGACGTAAAACACCATCACGCGCGACATTTTTCCGCCCATACGGTTCAAGAAGAGCGTATCGCGGTCGTCGTTCTTTATACCCTTTTCGCCGCGGCGCTCCATCCACGCCTTGATAGCATCGAGCGCACTTTCCGAAATAGGCACCATCCGCTGCTTTTGCCCCTTGCCCTCAACAATGACATACTCCTCCTCAATGTAGAGATTCGAAATCTTGAGCGACACCAATTCACTGACGCGCAGACCGCAACTGTAGGCAGTTTCAATCATCGCCCGATTGCGGCAACCCTCATAAGTCGACGTGTCGCACTCCGCTTCGATAGCATCGATTTCGTCAGTCGTAAGCACATCCGGAAGCCGTCGCCCGATTTTAGGAAGTTCCAGCAGCCGCGCCGGATTATTGTCGATGTAGCCCTCAACCTTAAGATAATGAAAAAACGCACGAATCCCCGACACAATACGCGCTTGCGAACGTGGCGCAATACCCACATCGTGGAGCGCAGCCAAGAAATCGTGGAGGTCGTCGAGACCGATGCATTCCACACTCTTGCCCGATTCGGCAGCATAGTGCAAAAGTTTCGCCACATCGTCGTCATAGCCTTCGACCGTATTTTTCGACAGCCCCTTTTCGAAAATCATAAAGGCATTAAATCGAATTAATACATCGTCGATGTTGTCAATCTTTTTCATTTATAATATCCATTCGAATCTTAACGACTGAGCTGCAGCAGCCAGTCAGTGGCTTTTACTATTTGTATTGTCTTGCCGGCGGAAGTTACGATGTCGTTGCGGTCGGCAGTGATGAGCGTCAAATCATCGCACCCGAATTTCTCCGAGGCTTTCACAAGACCACGCAACTCGCGATTGAGAGTCTTTTCGGCTGAGACGTTGTAGCATACTTGCAGAAGCGAAACTACTCTACCGCCTTGTGCCACAACAAAATCCACCTCCCACTGAGCGCACCGATAATAGAACACATCAATAAATTGCGGACGACAACGACGCAGCAATTCGATGTAGACCATATTTTCCAAGCGCCATCCAAGATTTTGCGTCGAAAACGTGTTGTCGCGATGCTGAACAAAAGCAGTGTCGACCACATAAACTTTCTCGTTACGAATTCGTTCGCGACTCTTGTAAGAAAATTTGTGGATACCTAAAAGCAAGAACGCCTCTTTTAGGTAAGAATAGTAAGTAGATATAGTGGGAGCAGACACACCGAAAGCCTCGGCAACTTCTTTAGGGCGAAACTCTTGGCAGAAATTGTCGGCAAGATGGTTGGCGAGATTTGCCAACACATCGACATGTCGCACTTTGAAACGCTTGGCAATATCATCTTTGATGATTGCGTTCAGCAGAGTATCGATATAAGGGCGTTTGCGCGTGGTGTGCAACAATTCCGGGAATCCTCCATCGAGAAGAAAATCACCGAGCGCTTTTTGGCGGAGAGCATCGGCTTTTGTGGTCAGCGATTGGGTGTCGACGCCGGTTGCGGCACAGTATTCCGCAAAAGAGAAAGGAAACATCTCAATGCGTATGTGTCGACCTGTAAGATGCGTAGTAAGTTCGTTGCTAAGCAACTTCGAATTCGACCCGGTAATGAAGATGTGAAGCCGTTGCCGCAGCAATCGGTTGACAAACAATTGCCAACCTTCTACATTTTGTATCTCATCGATGAATAGATACTTAAAATCGCCATACACTTGATACAATGCGTTAAGGATATTGTTAAGATCCTCTGTTACAACATTGTGCAAGCGGTCATCATCAAAGTTCACATAAGCAAAGTCCACACCCTGTTCGTTCAAAAATTTCAAACAAAGAGTCGACTTGCCACTACGGCGTACGCCAATAACGACCTGTGCCAACGGCGAAGAAAGTTCCAATTCCTTCTCCTCGGCGCGGGAGCATAAAGGAGCCGCCATCAAGGCTTTAACCTCATCTCTTTGGTCGTATAATACGGTCACAAAATCCGGTATTGTCATAACGTGCTGATTATCTGCTACAAAGATAAACGCTATTTTCTTATTTTGCAACTTTTCGCTGTTTTTATTTTCTTATTTTTCAGTTTTTGGCTCATTTTATTTTCTTATTTTTCAACTTTTGGCCGTTTCTATTTTCTTATTTTTCAATTTTTGGCTCATTTTATTTTCTTATTTTTCGATATTCGGCGGGTGGTGTGTCGTCTTCTTTTCTCTCTTTCGACAAAAACTTGCTACTGTCTGATTGTTTTTTTAAATTTGCAGAAAATCAGACAAACGCTATGAGATATTTGATTATCAACGGACCTAATTTGAATCTGCTCGGGCGGCGCGAACCGGGCATCTATGGCAACAGTTCGTTCGACGAGGTGCTCGCCGACGTGCGCAGCCGCCACAGCGACGTTACGGTCGACTACTTCCAAAGTAACCACGAAGGCGATATCATCGACACGCTGCACGCCAACGGTTTCGAGGGCTGCGACGGCATCGTTATCAACGCCGGAGCTTATACCCATACGTCGGTGGCAATCGCCGACGCTATCCGCGCCATCCGCGTCCCGGTGGTAGAAGTGCACATTTCCAATGTGCATACCCGCGAAGAATTTCGCCGTCACTCGTTCCTTTCGGAGGCCTGTACGGGCATCATTATCGGTTTCGGAACCAATGTGTACAACCTTGGCATTCAAGCATTGAAGGACCTTAAGCGATGACCGAACAACTCGAAGACTACATACTTTCGCACATCGACCCCGAAAGCGACCTGCTCAAGCGACTCAACCGCGACACGCACGTCTATCATCTGCGTCCGCGGATGTGCTCCGGGCATCTGCAGGGCAAACTCTTGAAAATGCTTGTCCGAATGATTAAGCCACAACGAATTCTCGAACTGGGCACTTTTACCGGCTACTCGGCACTCGCCATGGCGGAAGGACTCATCGACGGCGAAATCCACACCGTGGAAATCGACGACGAACTCGAAGACTTCATCCGCCGGCGATTCCTTTCGTCGCCCTACGCCGACCGCATACATCTGCACATTGGCGATGCCGCTACGATTGTCCCCGCCCTCGACATGACGTTCGACTTGGTGTTTGTCGACGCTAACAAGCGCCACTACGTCGACTACTACAATCTCGTGTTCGACCGCGTTGCCCCGGGTGGATACATCATTGCCGACAACACGCTCTGGGACGGCAAGGTGGTCGACTACGGCAAGCATCTCGATGCACAAACAGCCGGAATTCTAAACTTCAACGACCTCGTTGCCGCCGACACACGCGTCGAAAAGGTCATTCTGCCAATTCGCGACGGACTGACTATAATCTACAAAAAACCATAAAAAAGCCAATACACCTATGAAAAAACTGATTACTCTTGCTGCTCTCGGCTGCATACTCTCCGTGCATGCCGCAACGTCGATTGACGACCTGATGATTCGAGCAACATCCGACCGCGAATACTCCTTCAGCGACAAAGCCGCGGGATTCTTCTACGGCAAAACAGCCACCGACAACTTCTCGGAATACTATGCCGGATGGAACATCGAAGCACACCGCATCTTTGCCGACTTCGCCATCTATGCCGACGGCACTCAGCTACTGCGTAGCGATGCACGCTGCGATGCTTATCCAAACCGCATCGTGTTCCGCCATAAACACAACGACGCGAAAATCGTTGTTACGATGTCGCTTGTCGACTACCAAAAAGTTATCTATTTCGACATAAAAGCCGATAAAGGCGTTGAGCGCATCGGCATTTCGCTCCTCGGCGATATGATTTCGGAGCCGACAGCCGCCGACGGCGACGCTCTGCTCACTCCCCGCGAATCGCGAGGCGGCGAGGTTCGTCTTGCCACGCTCGACGGCACTGCCGTAACAGTCGACGGCAAGATTGTAAGCGCAGCAGCCACCTCCGGCGGTTTCGTTGCCGTCTACGCTCCCGAGGGACAAACGCCGTCACTACTGAGCAATGCACGCACAAGCAAAGCCGAATGGCTCACCCTTCGCCGCGACCGCATGCAGCAACTCGTCGACCGCAACGCTGTCGACAACAACAAAGCACTCGCTTGGATTATCCTTACCTCCGACGAACTCGTAACGCAACAGCACGGCGGATGGGGCATCTATGCCGGATTTCCTTGGTTTACCGACTTCTGGGGACGCGACATGTTTATTTCTATGCCGGGCACAATCCTCTGCACGGGCCAATTCGACGTGGCAAAAAACATCCTCGAATCGTTTGCAAAATATATGGATGTCGACCCGAAATCGGAAACATACGGCCGCGTGCCTAACCGTCTCAACCTCGAAGGAATTCTCTACAACACTACCGACGGCACGCCGCGGTTTGTGATGCAAGTCTACGACTACCTTTGCTACACCGGCGACAAAGCATTCGTCAAAGCAATCTATAACAAGGTAAAAATCGCCACCGACGCACCGTTTGCAAAATATGTCGACGACTACGGCTTCCTCACCCACGCCGACGCCGACACGTGGATGGACGCCAAGCGTCAAGGCATGCGCCCGTGCTCGCCGCGTGGCAACCGCGCTTCCGACATTCAAGCGCTTTGGTACAACCAACTCGTCTGCGCCGCTCGCTTGGCTACGTTGATTGGCAAGGCTGACGACGCTCGCCGTTGGTCGGAAGCCGCCGAACGTCTCAAGACGAATTTCCAACGTATGTTTATTGCCGACGGCGTGATTACCGACCACCTCAATGCTGATGGCTCGCGCGACGCACAGATTCGTCCCAACACGATGTATACCTACGACCTTGTCGACAACGCCGACGTATGCCGCGCCGACATTCGCACAACTTGGTCGCATCTCGTTTATCCTTGGGGCGTCGGCTCGCTCGACCAAATGGACGACGCATTCCACCCCTACCACGAACAGTGGCACCGCTATCACAAAGACGACGCATACCATAACGGCACGGTTTGGCTTTGGCAGAACGGTATGGCGATGCAGCGTATGATTGAATTCGGGCAAAAAGACAAAGCATATCGACTCTTCCAAAACATGAATCGCCAGGCTTTGCGCCACGGCGCCATAGGCAGCCTATCGGAGTGTGCCGACGCATGGTTGCGCCCCGGACAGACACGCTCACGCCTCACCGGCACGTTCTTGCAGTCGTGGAGCAACTCCGAGCAAATCCGCGTGTGGAGCCAATGGTTCTTGGGCGTACGTCCCGACATGCTAAACAGCAAGGTGGTAATCGCTCCGCGCATCCCCGGACGCATTAAGTCGCTCAACACCGCCGTCTGCATCGGCTCCGACCGCATCGGCTACCGCTATGCTTCGACCAACGGCACCGACACCTACACATTCGACTGGAACGGCAAAAGCGCAATCACTATAACCCTCGACATGGAAAATCTCGCCGACGCCGACTTCGTTGTCAAGCCCGGCAGCACGCTCACCGTGCGCATCAACGACAACGAAAACCTCTACACGGCAACCGTCGATGGCACTACAAAGGCTTTGACGACCTCGCCGGAAAAAGTGGCACAAAGCGACGTCGACAAAAAATTCTTCAAAGGTGTCGATTTTGCAGAACCGTGCTACCGCGAGAATCTCAAATCGATGTCGCGCTACTTCGACCCACCGCTGGACTATCAAAGCGCCGAATAGCAGTCGGTTTGGTTTATTGGTCGATTGTGTGTAATTTTGCAAAAACAATTACCAAAGAATTATGGAAAGTACAAGACAAGCAAAAATCGCACGACTGTTACAAAAAGAGTTGAGCGAGATATTTCGTCGACAGACGGCAGCCATGGGAGGCGTGCTCGTGTCGGTGAGCGCCGTGCGCGTTTCGCCCGACCTGAGCGTGGCACGCGGCTACTTGAGCATCTTCCCTTCTGAACGCGCCGAAGAAATTCTCAAAAACATCAACGCAAACGCTCGCGCCATCCGCTACGAACTGGCACAAATCGTGCGCCATCAGTTGCGTAAGATGCCCGAACTGACGTTCTTCATCGACGACTCGCTCGACTACATCGACCACATCGACTCGCTGCTCGCCGACAAGCATTAGACATTTCGGAATAATGAACTACCGATTGCCTCTGAGAATCGCACTTCGCTACCTGGTGTCGCGAAAGTCGCACACGGCTGTCAATATCATCTCTGCCATATCGATTGCGGCGGTGGCGGTGACAGCCATGGCGATGGTGTGCGTGCTGTCGGTGTTCAACGGCTTCGCCGGACTGGTGGGCGACAAACTGTCGCGGCTCGACCCGCAGATTAAGGTTGTTGCCACCGAAGGCGTTATCGAAAACAGCGACAGCCTCATCGACGTGCTGCGCAAGATTGACGGCGTAACACTTGCAACGCCGACCATCGAAAGTCGCGCGCTGGCAATCTACGACGGTCGTCAGATGCCCGTCGTTGTCAAAGGCGTTGCCCCCGACTACGAACGACTTACAGCCATCGACTCGCTGATAAAAGACGATGGCGATTTCTTGCTCAGTCTCGACGGCGACGACCTGTCGGTGGTCAGCCTCGGCGTTTCGTTGGTGCTCAACACGGCACCAGGCTATTTTGCCCCGCTCGAGATTTATGCACCACGCCGCCGCGGTGCCATCAATCCCGCCAACCCGATGACCTCCTTCCGCCGCTGCCGCACGTTCGTTGCCGGCACGTTCGAAGTGCAGCAACAAGAATACGACAACGACTACATCTTCCTGTCGCTCGATGCTGCACGCCAACTCTTCGACTACCCCACGCAAGCCACCGCAATCGAACTGGGCGTCGACGGCGACGTCGAAAGCGTGCGCCGACGCATTTCCGACACGTTGGGCGACAAATATGTGGCTTACGACCGACTTATGCAACACAGCCGGTCGTTCAAAATGATTAACGTTGAAAAGTGGATGACGTTCTTGCTGCTTGGCTTTATTTTGGTTATTGCCTCGTTCAACATCATCAGCACACTGGCTATCATCATTGCCGAAAAAGACGAAAGCATCACCGCCTTGCGCGCTATGGGTGCCGACCGCCGACTTGTGTCGGGCATCTTCGTTGCCGAAGGGTGGCTCATATCCATTGTAGGCGCCGCCATCGGCGTGGCTGTCGGCTTAGGTCTATGCGCCCTGCAAATCAAATACGGACTCGTCAAGATGGGCACAGATGCCAAAAACCTGATTATCGATACCTATCCGGTCGTTATCGAGCCCGCCGACCTGCTTACGATACTCGGCATCGTCGCCGTTGTCGGACTTATCACGTCGTGGGCTACCGCTATCGCTATGCGCCGCCGACTGGATAGATAGGAAACTTGTAGATGTTTAACATTTGTTAAGCAACAGCCTCTAAACCTTTGGAGTATTTTCTATCTAAATAGAATATAGAATATAATCAATTACAACTATGAAGAAAAAAGTAGCATCGCTCCTTGCTGCAGCGGCATCGATAGCAACCGGTTCTGCCAAAGCTCCCGACTTCGCCTATCCGGAAACCGTAGCCGATGAAGCAACAAAGATTATTGCCGAAGCACAACTTAGCGGCAACGACCAAGCACTAATCGACGGAATGGTACGCCTTTCTCTCGCCAAATCGTCGATTTCCGACGACTATATACCCGAACTTATCGACAAGACCGACAGCCTTGCCGCAGGAGCCAAGCAGACGTCAACGCGTTCGATTTTGACTATGTTTGAGGCTGACCTATACAAAGCAATGTGCTCCAACAACGAGTATTACATCAGTCAACGCGAGCAAACCGACGTTCTGCCAACCGACCGAAACGAGTGGTCGATTGCCGACTTCAACAACAAGATTAACAGCCTCATCGAAGCCTCGCTCAGCGACTACGAAAGCCTTGCTCAACTCAGTGCAGACGACTTCAAAAGCATAATCGCGCCGGAAAATTATAACCGCGACTTCTACCCGACGCTCTACGACCTGTTGGCGCATCACGCACTCGATATCCTCGAGGAACAACAGTTGACCTTCGCCCCTGCTTTCTACCGCAATATGAACGACATTGGCGGCTGCGCCACATTCAAGTTGCCCGGCAACGGCGAGCCATCCGCTTTGACGATGAACATATATGCTACGCTATTAAGCATACACAAAGGCGATGCCGCGCCGACAATTTTAACCGAAGTGCGCCGCATCAACCGACTCTATGGAAAATGGTCGCAAGAATGGAACAACGCTCTTTACGAACTCCACGCCACTTTCAAGTCGAGTCCGTATTCTACCGAAGCACTGATAGAACTCGTCGACGCCAAACCGACTGCCGACAAACTTTATCCATTGGCAAAAGACCAAGTAAAGGCTTATCCGAATTATCCGCGAATCGGCTATCTGCGTAATTTTATTGCCGACTATGAGCAAGTGCGTGCCGACATTGAAAGTCCCAACATGGTGACGCCAGGCAAAGACTTCAAGCTGACCGTTTCGGCTGCAAACACTGACAAAGTCATCGTAAAAGCCTTCGACATATCCGATTTTCCGGAACGGCCGAAAAGAGATGAAATCGCAAAACGCCTACGTCGGCTATCTGCCACTATAACAAAAGAATACAAGGTGAACTACCGTGCCGGCGACAAAATCGAAACAGAAGTGACGTTTCCCGGACTCGGCATTGGAAATTATGCCTTAATCATCGAAGTCTACAACCCAAAGAGCGGTAAGAGCATCTCCGGGCTCGACTTTGATAATTATGCCCAAGTTCGCTCGACCAACTTGGAGTTGGTGCGTCGCACCATCGACAACGAAAAGCGTATATATGTCTATAACGCACCCAACGGGCATCCCGTAGCGGGCGCCACGATTCACATCATCGATAACATGAATGAATCGTTACAAAAGACCAACCGTTTCGGCTATATCGTGCACGACGATAGCCTTTCCAAGAGTTATCACATCGATTGCTACGCCACACTCAACAACGACCGCAGCGCAAATTTGTCGTTCTATAGAAACAATTACAGCAATGTCAACAATCATACGCATAACAGCATAAACATTGTGACCGATTTGGCTGTCTACCGCCCGGGCGAAACCGTCAAATTCAGCGCCGTGGCTTATTCTACTAAAGACCGTAGAGGAAGTCTGACGCCGGGCATCAATCTCCAAGTTAGGCTTAAGGATACCAACTATGAGACTGTTGACTCGCTCGACCTTACGACCGACTCGTTGGGACGTATCGTCGGAGAATTCAAGATTCCGACCGATGGCATAACCGGAGAGTTCGACATCCATGTATTCGGCTCCGGCTACAGCGAAACGAAATCGATAACCGTCAGCGAATACAAGGCACCGACATTCTTTGTCGAGCTCAATCGCGAGGCATCGCATTTTGCCGCTACCGACGACATAAAGTGCGCAGGTCGCGTGGCTACCTACTCGCAATTTCCCGTTGCCGACGCCAAGGTGAAGTGCACGTTCACGCCCGTCAGATTATGGTGGGAATGGGACGAACCGGAAGGAAAGCCCTACACGACAACGACGACTACCGCTGTCGACGGAACGTGGACAGTCGACGTGCCGCAGACAATTCTCGACGGAAAAAAATACGGTCGCTTCAGCATAACCGTCGAGGCGACGTCGCCCGCCGGCGAAACGCAGTCGATGTCGGAAACTGTCTGCATCGGCTCAAAACTCGGCATATCGCTCAACGACGCAACTATCGAGGCTTCGCCGACGGCGAAACTCAACATTAGCGTGAGCAACCTCGAAGAGCGCACCGTCGATGCACGCTGCGCATTCACGCTGACCGATGCCGACAAGAATAGCGAAGCCGCTCGCGGCGAATTTTCGTCGCTCAGCCCCGTTGTCGACCTCAGCGCTGTGGCTTCCGGAAGATATACGCTGAAAGTTTGGCTTACCGACGACACCACAGTCGAAAGTTCGTGCTCGCTCGTGGTCTATCGCTCTGCCGACGCTCAGCCGCCTTACGACACACCGCTTTGGGTCGAAACCTCCGAACTGCAAACGGCTGCCGACGGAACGCTGACGGTCGACTATAAATCGTCGAGCGCTTCGTGTGTGTTCTTCGTTTTGGAAGACGATGTCAAGACACTTGCCTCGGGCAACCATATGTCGGAAGCGGGTCGCAACAGCATCGTGCTACGCCCCGAAATCGCCGCCGACAAAACGGCGAAACTCACGCTGTCGGCTTACGTCGGGCACAAAATGACGAAACATATCATCACGGTCAAGCCTACCGAGCCTCTCGGCGAAACGCGCATCGTCAAAGAAACTTTCCGCGACTTCATTACGCCGTCGACTCCCGAACGCTGGCGTTTCCGCGTCGAGAACGACCGTCAACGCCTCGCCGGCGCTATGATTGCCTATATGTACGACGCCGCGCTCAACAGCATCGAGCCAAATTTCCCGGAATTCGGTTTCTATATTTCGCAACTTACGCCTTTCAGCGAAAGAATAGACGGCATGGGCTATGGCAGAGCGATGACCTATGGGGCTGCCGCAAGATTCCCGGCGTCAAACATTCTTCGCCCGTATATTAATATGTACGGTCGTCAGCTCGGCGCAACAAGAATTATGCTCCGGGTCGCATGTCGTATGGCAGCGCCGAAACACGGTTACAAAGCCGAAGAATGCGACGATTTTGACATGCCGGCACCCGGCGCGGTATTTGATATGGGAAGCAACAATATGTCGATGGCAAGCAAAGAAAGTGCCGAAGAGGTTGTCGAAGAAAGCGCGGCAGGAGGTGCCGAGGGCGACAACTTCAACTATCGCGACCCGAGCGTCAAAACGGCATTCTTCATGCCGACCTTGGTGACCGATGCCGACGGCGTAGTGACTATCGATTTCGATGTGCCGAACGTCAACACGCAATGGCAATTCTGCGCGGTGGCTTATACGGCAGACCTCCACAAGGCAACCATTAAAGAACTCGTCACGGCATCGAAACCCGTTATGGTGCAAGCCAACTTGCCGCGATTCGTGCGCCACGGCGATGCGGTCATCCTTCCGGCAACGGTGATGAACAACTCGTCGGAACGAATCGAAACGACCGTAACCATCGAAATCTTCGATGCCGCAACGAGCAAAACGCTGCTAAGTCGCAGTGCGGCAGTGACCCTCGAGCCGCTCGCTTCGCAGGTCGTTGACATCAATGTCGACGCCGACGTCACGGCATCTATCGACGGCTTGGGCTACCGCATCAAAGCCGCTACCGACAATTTTGCCGACGGCGAGCAACATCTGCTGCCCGTGCTGGCTGCAACGACGCCCGTTATTGAAGCAAAGCCGTTCTACATCCGCGAGAACGAGCAAAAAGTGACGTTCGCCTTACCTAAGGTGTCGAAAGGAAGAATCACGCTGGAATACTGCGACAACCCGACGTGGTACTGCGTGGCTGCGCTGCCGTCGCTCGTCAGCGAAAGCGTAACAGCCTCGGCGCAAGCGCGCAACTTCTTCGTTTCGTCGGTAGCAGAAGGCATCGTAGGCTCGTCGCCGATGATTGCCGACGCCATCAAGCAATGGCACGCCGACGACTCGCTGACCTCTAACCTCAACAAAAACGCCGACCTGAAGACCATCAGCCTCAACAACAGTCCATGGCTTACAGACGCCGAGCGCGAAACGGAAAATATGCGCTCTCTCGTCGACCTTACCGACGCACACACCATCGCTTCTCGCAAGGCAAAAGCCCTGTCAACGCTTCGGTCGCTGCAAAACTCCGACGGCGGCATCGCTTGGTTCAAAGATTGCAAGTCAAGCCTTTGGATGACGCTCGACGTGCTCGAAGAGTTCGGCATGCTCAAGCAAATGGGCTACTATGACGGCTCTGCCGACAAATTAATCGAAAAGGCATGCCGTTACGCCGACAACGAGGTTGCCGACCAAATCAAACGCTACAAAATCAAGCCTTCCGAATATCATCAATTCTTCGACTACATCCTCGTTCGCTCGATGTTTGCACAGTTGCCTCTTAAGGACAAATCAGCCGAGGTGAAAGACGAAGTGATAAACCATACGGTCCAAAATTGGCGCGACTACAGTATTGACCGCCGCATCCAAGCAGCCATCCTGCTCGCCAACGTCGGTAAGAAGACCGAGGCAAAGAACATCGTCGAGTCGCTCCGTCAGCACGCACGCAAAGACGACACGTGGGGATACTATTGGGATACTGAAGGTCGCGACCGCCTCTGGCTTGCATCGAAGGCGCTCATCGCATTCTACACCGTCGACCCCTCTGACCCGGACATCAACAATATTCGCCGCTGGATTCTTCTCACCAAGGAAACCCGCAACTGGGGCGAATCGCCTGCTGCTTGTATGGCTGTAAACGCCATCCTCGCCACCGGAACATCGTGGACCAACGACGACCGCCGTCAGGCTGAAATCACCGTCGACAGTAAGCCTGTCGACTACGGCACCGACAACCGTTTCGGATACGTACGCCGCAGTTTCGATGCTTCGGAAGTTGCCGGAAAAGACGTTACCATTAAGCGTTACGGCTACAACCCCGCTTGGGGCGCCGCTTACGTCAACTACGAAGCGCCGATGACAGAAGTGCGCCGCAACGACTCGCGCGACATCAGCATCAGCAAAGCGTTTTTCCGCTACGACAGCGAAGGCAAGCTCAAGAGCGTTGCCGACGACCAAATCCGCGTAGGCGACAAACTCCAAGTGCGTCTGACGCTCAAATCGAATCGCGACATGAACTTCGTAGCCGTTACCGACCAACGTCCCGCAGCATTCGAGCCGGTCGACCAAGTGCCGACATACGATTGGCGCGACGGAATCTTCATGCTCCGCGAAACTCGCGACGCACAGACTAACATCTTCGTCACCGGGCTGCCGAAGGGCACATTCGTCATTGCCTACGACGTCTACGTCAACAATGCCGGACAGTTTGCTTCGGGCATCGCCACCGCACAATGCCTCTACGCTCCGCAACACGTTGCCCACTCGGCGGGAACGACAGTGAAGAGTGGAGAGATGAAAGATGAGAGGTAAAAGGTAAAAGATAAAAGGTAAGAGTGGAGAGAATTGGGGACAATGAACAAACTATTCTCTCTACTCTTACCTCTTAACCTCTCCACTATTACCTCTC